>NZ_JASJSI010000012.1:0-63276 GCF_030237085.1 Stenotrophomonas maltophilia group sp. Smal32 | reverse complement strand
GCGCTCTCCCCCTGTAGCGCAGGGAGCCCGCGCCGGCCGGGCTCCACCGGCCGGCAACCCATCCCAGGAGTCCAGCGTGCGCAACCACCTCGACATCTTCGATCACGACCTCGCCCGCATTGCAGCAGCGGTGCGCTTGCCTACTGCCGCCACAGCATGCTGCGGTCTGAGCGCAGGAACCTCAGGCGGGGTCCTGCAGCGCAACTTCGAATGCGGCGGCAGAGCAATGCTCTGCGTCGGATCGGATCCGTCGAAGCCTGGACAGGGTGAGATTGAACGAGACTTGCCACTCCGCTCGCCTCACAGTGAACCCATCCTCCGTTTGTCCAACGTCGGGCCAATTGCTGTAGGAAGAAAACGAGCTCCTTTGAATGTAGAGGTCGCCCAGCAACCGTCCAAGCCTCAGCCCTATGGCGGGGCTACAAACGTGGAAACTCGGAAGCATCCGCCCAGCATTCTCGACACTGAGGCTATGCGCCTGATCGGACATTGTCTTACGTGCAGATTTGCTCGCAATGAACTCTTCGAAAGCGAAAGCTCTCCCGTCTTCCATCAAGCTAATACAAGCCGTCGACCATCGGACGACGGCTTCGAGCTCAGCAGAAAGAAAGGAAAGAATGACCCGCTCCTGACGAGCTCTCTCTTCCATTTCACGTTGCTCAGCAGTCGCCGCCTTTTCCCTAGCCTCTCGTTGACTAGTCTGAGAGAGCTCGTTGGCCTGATAAGCGAGATACGCAACCGCGATAGCGCCGAGGAGAGCAATTTCCGCAGCACCCATTGCCACACCAACAGCCCAAGCGTCCCACCACACCTCACAAGTACTGCTAAGCGGCCAGCACTGAATTACGCCGTCCAGCATGCTCATTCCCTGATCCCCCTTTGGACTCGGCCGCATTCTGCCATGGCCCGGTGCCCGGAGGCGTGCTGTGCATAGCCAGCTCGACATCCTCGATCACGACCCAGCCCGCATGGCAACGGCCAACCGAGCAGCCGCCGAGCGCGCACTGCACCACGTGCAGTTCACCGCCACCGTCCGACAGGAACGCCATGAGTACTACCTGGGCGAAGCCGAACGCTGGGAACACCTCCCCGCGCACAGCGAGCGCTCCACCAACAGCAAGGACATGCATGCATGAGCAACCACAAGACGACCCAAGCGGACGTGTGGCTCGGTGGGACGGCCAGGCTGGAGCATGTGCTGCCACCGCTACCGTGGACGACCTACAAGGCCTACAGCGACGCAAGCGACCTTTCTTCCGTATGGCTTCAACGGCTCTCACCAGCGCCGCCATGGAGCCCACCGCGGCCTCTTCTTAGGCCCCGCGAATATACGTGCGTTGATCTCTTCGAGGGCTTTCTCCAGCTCCGTGTCCGCAATCTCCAGATGCGTGTCCAGAATGTTCAAAATCAGAATCCGATCTTCAGCGCCAGGTCGCAGCGCACTTCTAACTTGGTACTTCATTTTCCTGGCCGCGACAGCGCAGGCCACCGCGACCGCAAGTCCTTGGGCCGCTTTGTGCAGCTCGTGGATGCGATGGAGGTTTTCTCGTACGGAAGCCGGAGCTTGAAGAACGTCACCGCCCTCTGCCTCAAAGCTTTCATTAATCGCTTGGGCGTGATCGTGTTGGATGTGGTGCCGCAACTTCCGAATGCGTTCGTGCCACTCCTGAACATCGGGCTCCAAGAGCGTGGACAGGCCAAGGGCTCGTTCCAGCGCTTCTTCCCGTCTGCGTCTCTGTTCTCGAAGCGATATTTGCAGCGCCAGAAACGCGGCAAAGAACGTCCCAATTGCCGACCATGCATCCCAGTCAACCAGACATTTACTGCCGAGCCACCAGCACTGACTGACGCCATCCAGCATACTCATTCGCTGATCCCCCTGTGGATTCGCCGGCATTCTGCCACGCCATGGCGCGTGGAGAGCTGCCATGGGTGACCGGCTGCTCACCGCTGTACAGGCCAAGCACACAGCGCGCGTCTTCCTCAGCGAGGCGCGAGCGCGGCGGCATGGCCTCGGGGCTACTGGTTCTCGTTCAACGCCGCTCAGCGCGCGCGTTTGCGCGCCACCGCCCCGCCCCACTGCCGGAGCCGCCGCGCGCACCGGCACTGCCGGCCCAACTGGATCTGTTCGCATGAGCGCTCTAGCGTTTCCGCTCAGCCTCAAGCTCCCCCAGCACAGCCGCCAAGCCGCGATTGCTGGCAATCGCTCGATCATGCCGGGTCTCCCCAGGCTTTCCCGAGTTGAGCCATTCCATCGCCCACGTCCGAAGCACCAGGTTTGCCGCTTCCAGAACTACCTAGTGGCGAGCATTCCTCTACCCATTCGCGAGCCGAGGGCCGAACACCATGAGCAGAGTTGCGCCCGGCTCCAGAAGCTGTTGCGCCGCATCCCCCTCCAGATGCTCACCGTGGTGAACCTGCCTAGCCAGTGCATCCAACAAATCGGCGAGCGACCGGTCAGCGCCAGGAGCCACGGTGCTCGGATCTGCTGCCTTTCCCCACAGTTTCCTTTGCCGCCTTGTCGTCTAGCAACCTGGCCTCGTACCAGTCCAGATACCACTCCAAGTAGTCGCGGACCTTTGGCAGGCGCGCCGAGATCCGCCCCCCCCCCTTGGGTCAGTTCTGCTTCTTTCGCGGCACGTATTCTCTCCGCCTCACGGGCGTCAGGTTGCCCAATGGACCAACGAAAGCGCTCGCCGCCTTCCGCCCAGTCGAGGTGGGCCTTGCTGCCGCGCCAGTAGAGTCGAACCTTTGCCATTCCTCTGCACCTTCGATCGCGGCATAGAGCGCCGCCTTTTCGTACAACTGCTTTCCCATGAAGCGGCGGGAGTGAGCCCATAGCACATGGCGTTCTTCCTGAACTGGCTATTGGAGACGCCGCAGTAGTGGGCGGCTTCGTCAACGGTCAGCCAATCCTCCACTGATAAATCGAGCCTTTCAGCGGCGCCCATTGGCGCCTCCTGCGGCCTTCCTGAGCCAAGAAGTGCGCCTTCTGAAGCACGGTCACAGTACCGAACTGGATGCACGCATCCCCCAGCGGCTGCGCGTACTGGCCGGCGCCCATGGCGGCCGCTACGGTTTCGGTGCTCACCATGGTCTCTCCTGCATAGGTGCCCGCCCCGCAACCGGCTGATGCGCGAGGATGTGGTTGGTCCGGGGGGGGCTGCGGGCGCAGAGGGCCGATCACCACCGCTGCCTAGGCGCTGCCCGGCCTCTAAAGGCCGTGCGCAGACCGCACGCCTGCGTTGTCGCCAACCCCAATCGCCTCACGGCGAGCGGAGGGGCTTTCGGCGCGGAGGTTGATCGGTGTTCGGGTCCCGGAAACGCAGAAGCCCCAGCGCAGGGCCGGGGCTTCAGGGACAATTATTGACAGTTGCAGAATTAGTTCATTTCCTAACGTCACTGTCAATCACTTCGGGATGGGGCGACCCAGCTCCTCATGCAAGCCGGCCTTCTCGCCAGTCTCGTTCATCGGGAGGATGGCTTGCGAAAGATCTGTAATCTCAGAACGCTGGTTTCTGACCTTGCGCGAATTCTCCACTCGATTCAAGTAATCGCCCAATGTCAGCATATTCATGACGCTGGTGGACTGCGACCCCTGGGTGGCGGCTTGCTTGAGCGAATGCATCTGATTTGCTAGCCCGGCCTTGTCGCGCTCAAGCTCACGAATGCGGTTTTCTGCATGTTTGAGTGCCTGCGTGTCAGTCTCACCCTTACTCTCGAGCCGCTCTTTGCTTTCCACAGCTTCGCGGAGCTGTTCGTCCTTCTGGGTCAGCTGGTCACGGAGCTCCCCTACCGCCATGAATATCTTCGAAACATCAGCATCGGGGACGACATCCACCCAATTCTCGATCGACCCAACTACTTCTAGCTGGAGCGTCCGGATTGATTCGAGCACTTCATCAAGGTTGCGCATAGCGACTTGAGCTCGGACCTCTGGAACCTGCTGCTTCTGAGAGTCAGCAACGAAAGTGGCGACCCTTCGCTCCAGCGCAAGCGTTTTGGTCAGAATCAAACGCAGACCACGCACAGCCATCCGGCCACTTGCATATAGCTTACCGTCTTGGTTGATAGCTGCCATCGCTGTCGAGATCCTCGCCCCGACCACGCCCGTTACCACAGCGACAACGATTTGCAGCAAGGCATTGTAGTTCTCACCTACAGCTTTGGGTCCGAACCAGCCCAGCACGACGCCGACCACTATGAGTAGAAAAGTATAGGGGTCCAGAACGACCTTCAGGAATACTCGCCAAGGTCTAACCACTCCTACGAGCCAACGGCCAAAACCATAGAATGCCCCTCCACCGGACGTTGGAGTGCCACTCTTCACATTTGCTGCATTCTCCGCCGCAGGATCGCCTGCCATGATCTTCCCCTGACGTCACACCGCCATTCGGCCCCGGATCCAGTCTAGGGCCTTGACTAGCTCATAGCGATACTGTCGAATCGTTAACGAACCGCCATACCTCTCAGCCACCATACGCGCCTTGCCCGCGCACAGAAGGCGGCAGCCGACGCCGCGGCAGAGGCAGCGGCCCAGCAGCAGACCGAACCGGTGGCAGCCGCGCCGGCAGCGACTGCGGCACCGGCGCGAAGCGCTCCGACGGCAATGGCCAGCACCCCGGCACCGAACGCCGCGCCGCGCGAGGTCGCCAAGATCAAGCTGGGCGACATCAACGCGCGCATCGCCCCGCTCTTGATCAGCGCCGACGGTCTGGCCCTGCTGGGGTTCAAGCCGATCAATCCCACCGGTGCCACTAAGCTCTACGACCAGGCGCAGTTCCCGGACATGTGCCGGGCCATGATCCACGGTCTGCAGGATGCGGCCGACCAGTACCCGCTGGCCGCGTGATGGAGCTCTGGCGCACCAGCGAACTGCAGGCCCTGCGCCAGATGGAGGGCCGCGACGCGATGACCGTCGCGGATGCCCTCGGACGCTCGCCCCGTGCGGTTCAAGACATGGCCCGCTGCCAAGGGATGCCGGTACCGCGCCAGCGTCATGCCCGGTACTGGCCGGCCACCACTAAACGCCGCGCCCGGCAGCTCCGGGCCAGCGGCAACACCGTCAACCAGATCAGCGCCGCGCTGGGTGTCCCGTTCGGGACGGTGCGCCGCTGGGTCTACGAAGGAGCAGCAGCATGACCAGCATCCACGTGAAGCCCGTCTTCAGTGGCGCGACCGACCGCGAAAAGGACCAGGCCCGGCAGAAGCTGGCGAGTGACATCGCACGCTTCAAGGCCGCCGGCGGCAAGGTCGAAATCTCGGGCACAAGCGGCATCGACAAGAGCACGATCAGCCGCAGGCAGGTGGTTGAGGCTCGACACGGTCGCCGCGGTGGTAAGAAGGCAGCAAAGGCATGAGCCGCCACATCGAACGCCGCGCGCCCAAGGAGACGCTGGGCTTCGCTTGGGGCCGGTTCCCAACCGTCGACGGCAGCGCAATCACCTGGCGCCTGTACCGCCGCGACCACCGCCGTGCGCTGCACATGCACGCAGAGACCTTCTTTGCCCAAGAAGACCGCGCAGTGATCGCCAGGCACCTGCGCCGCGCGCGCCGCCACCTTCGCGACCAGGTGGATGAGATCGACCTAGTTGCGATGGGGCTGGCAGAGTAAGCAATTTAAGCGACCGGGATTCTTTCCTGTCCCTCGGTGCGCTCGCTTTCGCTGAGAACCTCCTCGCGGAAGCGATCGACCAGATCAGGAGCGATGCTAGCCACGAATTGAAGTTGCTGCCGCAGCACCTCCAAAGCCATCCGCCTGCCGGTGTACGAGACGCTGATACGTGTAGCCATGATCGTCGGTATCGGCTGGTGCTCGTGGATGTGCGCGGCGATGTGGCAGGCAGCCGCGTTGATATCCCTGCTGTGGCTGATCATCGTCGCCAGGTCCGCGCCGAGATCTACGGACAGGTAGTGGATCCGCTCGGCGATGGCTTCCGCGCTGGGCAACAAAGGTTCGGCGAGGCGCTCAACTGCGTTTTTCACGGCGCGCCAATCTTTGACCCTGCTCGGGTCGAGTGTGGGCAATGCGTCAAGTTCAGCCGCGTAGGTCTGGATCTTCTTCGGCACAGCGGTCACTTCGTGAAGCAAAAGGCGTCCAACGATTCGGGCTTGTGCCTTCCACAGAACCTGAGAGTCCAGGTGTTGCCTCGCAGCGATAGTTGCGGCTTGCCGGGATGTGCGCCACGCAAGGAAAGCAACCAGAACAGTCACCAGACCCACGGCTGCGGTGGCGATGGCTCCCCACCCCGCCCAGAACGTCGCGCACTCCGCCTTCATCGAAAGGCATTCACCAAATCCCAGAGCCATCCCATGGTCCCCCTCTCTGTGCTGGAGCCGATTCTGCCATGACCTTCATCCATCGGAACGAGCGGGTCTAAGTGTAGGAACGGCTCTGACGAACTACCGTCGTCTGGAGCGAGACCAGCAACCGCGACATGATCCTGACCGACCGCCGCGGCGCGCGATCATGCGATCCAATCAATGCTGATCGCTGAACCACAGACACTCAACTCCCTTGTTCGTGGCCTCCAAGGTCAATACCGGTGAGCTTCTTTATCGCGAGCAAGACGTTCTGGGCGGCGAGCTCCACGTTGTCAAGAGCCGTCGTGTAATCAGAGAGTCTATGAAAAGGATGATTACCATACATATCAATCTCCTCGCCGGCGTCCAGAAAGGCATTCAGCACATCAAGGCTGGACTGCAAATTGGAGACACCAATAGAGATCATTTCCAGGCCATCAGAGAGGATGACAAATGGAACTTGCCCCTTAACCCTCAGAAGACCTGAGACAGTCTTGGCGTCGGCCCCAGCGGCCAAGGCCTTCGGTATTTCAGGCAGGATCTTGTTCTTAATCGTCTTAGTTTGATCCCGCACGTCGAGGATTTTCGGAAGAAGACGATTGATTTCGATAAACGAGATCTGACGCTCTCGCGTGGCACGCCTCTCGTTATCCACCTTGTAGTTGCGAGCGGGAACGTACACCGCGAGAAATGTGGCAATGGCAGCAGCCCAACCACCGATAGCAGACACGGCCGTCCAGTCAAGTCGACAGGTGGGCGCGAAATTGAAGCAAGGAACCATGACTTCAGCAACGATCATCTGGCCATTTCCATATGGTGGAGACGCCATTCTGCCATGGAGAGCCGCCGTGTCTGACACGGCGCTCAGCGCTAAACCAGATAACGGCGCGCTTTCGGCGACGGGCAACCATCGGAATCTGCACATTGGGGCTGCCCACTGCTCCATCCTGCCTAGTAATCCATTTGCCACGACTGCGCGTCTCTCGGAGATTGCCCATGACTGACCAGCTGCTCACCGCCGCAATGGTCCACGTGTTCGCCCTGGCCGGGTTTGCGGCCGGCATCGCCACCCTGTGGGCGATCAGCCGCGCATGCCTTGCCGCGCGCGCCGGGCTGCGCTGGTGCTGGCGGAGGTGAGCTCATGGCCAATAAGTTTGGAAACGCCGACGGCGGCGGCTTCAACAAGGAAACGTGGCTCACGCCGCCACACATCCTCGCCGCGCTCGGTCCCTTCGACCTCGACCCCTGCGCAGCCCCTTCGCCACGCCCTTGGCCGTCGGCCGCCAGGCACATCGAGTTGCCCGGGGACGGCCTGACGGCGGAGTGGCAAGGTCGGGTGTGGTGCAATCCGCCATATGGGGCCCAAGCCGTTCGCTGGCTTCAGCGGATGGCGGAACATGGGAACGGTGTGGCTCTGGTTTTTGCACGAACCGAGACGACCATGTTCCAGGATCAGGTCTGGCCACGGGCCCACGCAGTTCTGTTCTTGCGCGGCCGCATCGCGTTCTGTTCACCAGACGGCAAACCAGCAATGAGTGACGGGCACCGTCCGTCCTCATAGCCTACGGGGAATCCAACGCGCGGCAGCTGGCCGCCTGTGGGCTCGAAGGGTATTGCATGAAGCTCGAACCGGCATTTCGAAAGAACGATGACCTGTTCGGGGCTGCCGCATGAACGCCCAGCTCTTCCCCCGCGAACCGCGCCGCATGAAGCAGCCGGCCAAGGACGTGCTGCGCGAGCAGCTGGTGGTCGCGGCCGATGAAGTGATCTGCCTTCGCGCAGAGGTTCTGCGCATGCGCGATGCAGCAACCCAGGCCACCAAGCAGCTGCGCGCTCCGCTGGCCACGAACTAAAGGAGGACCGGATGAGAGCTGCTGAAAAGCTGGACATCGTCGGAAAGGACTGGCTGACCGTGGACGAGGCCGCGCACTACTGCGGGGTGTCACGAAGCCAGTTCGATTCGAACATCGCCGACTACGGCATCGAACCACGAAATTTCATGGGCAAGAAGCTCTACGAGAAGGCTGCCCTCTACTCTGCAATCTACGGCTCCAAGCAATGGTCAAGGTCACAATCGTCTGGCGCGATGGCGCCGCGTACCTCAACTGGCGGGAAGGCGGCAAGCGAAGCCGTGTCGCCATTGGTCGCGTCAGCCCACGCGAGACTGAGCGCGTATGAGCAGCGAAAGAAGCGGAACTGACCCATGGTGTGCGCATCCTCCCCGGCTGCCCACTGTCAGGGATTTCCTGGAGGCGTACCTGGACTGGTACAAGGTGGAAGACCCGACTACGCACGGCAAGGCAAAGAGCGAGGTCCGACTGTTCATTGCTCGCTTCGGCCATCGATCGATCGACACCCTGCGCCCGATGGAAATGGAGTCATACAAGACAGATAGCCTGACCAAGGACAAGGTGGCACCAGAGACCGTGGGCAAGGAGGTGCGTAGGCTGCAGGCCGCGTTCCGGCGTGGCGTGAAGTGGAAGAAACTGTACTTCAACCCGCTGGAGGAAACCCAGGCACGCGCGGCGTCCGCAGCGTAGCGGTGCGGTTCTACGACCGGGCCGCGATGCGCAAGCTGTATCGTGCGAACCCCGGTCGGGCGCCTCTGTGGCTTTTCATGGCCCACACGGGTCTGCGCCGTGGTGAGCTGGTTGGACTGGGCAAGGATTCGGCGGCAGGGAGCAGACTCAGGGTCGAGAGCGAGCCAGACGAAGATGGCCAGGGGCGCACGAAGTCAGGCAAGTGGCGCGAGGTGCAGCTTAACCGGTATGCGCGCTGGGCGCTGCGCCGCCTACCCGATCCGCTGGTGGCCGTGCACAAAGACACCGTATCCGACTGGTTCGCGTCCGATGCCAAGCGGGCTGGGATCGGCGGCAGCCTCCACCGGCTACGGCACACCTTCTGCGCCCACGTGGTGATGGCCGGAGTGCCATTGCGAAGGGTGCAGATTCTGGCCGGCCATGCCGATTACGCCACGACCGAGAAGTTCTACGCCCATCTGACGCCTGAGGGCGACGATGGCGCGGTGGCGAAGCTCAGGTACTGAGCAGGAGCGCTGGGCCTACTGGGACCAAATCCTGTGGATATGCGGGAAACAGTGGGAAATGCTCACCACTGAGTCCGCCTAAGTTGTTGATTCTGGTGACCCCGGCCCGATTCGAACGGGCGACCTTCCCCTTAGGAGGGGGACGCTCTATCCAGCTGAGCTACGGGGCCATGCAGCCGGGAAGTTTACAGGCAACACACCCTGCCCTCCAAGCATTCGTGCTCCACACGGCGGCGCTGGCGCGTTGCACCATGGCCGGACAGGCCGCTCTGCTACCATCGGCGATTCAGTTCATCGCGTCCCCCACCTGCCCGCGATGGCACCAAACAACGTAACGAAACACAGGAGTCTGCATGTCTTCCGAGCTGCTCAAGTCCCTTGGCCTGGACGCGATCAACGCTGGCACGTACCTGGGCAACGGGGAGTGGTCGAGCGCGACCAGCGGTGAGCTGATCACCCCGGTCAACCCGACCACCGGCGAGCCGATCGCGCAGGTCCGCGCGACCACCGAGGCCGAGTACGAGACTGTCGTCGCCCGCGCCCAGGAAGCCTTCAAGGTCTGGCGCACCACGCCGGCGCCGCGTCGCGGTGAAGCCGTGCGCCTGTGCGGCGAAGCGCTGCGCAAGCACAAGGATGCGCTGGGCTCGCTGGTCGCCCTGGAAATGGGCAAGAGCAAGCCGGAAGGCGATGGCGAAGTGCAGGAGATGATCGACATCGCCGATTTCGCCGTGGGACAGAGCCGCATGCTGTACGGCTACACCATGCATTCCGAGCGCCCCGGCCACCGCATGTACGAGCAGTACCACCCGCTGGGCCTGGTCGGCATCATCTCGGCCTTCAACTTCCCGGTCGCGGTGTGGAGCTGGAATTCGTTCCTGGCCGCCATCTGTGGCGACGTGTGCATCTGGAAGCCGTCGAACAAGACCCCGCTGACCGCCATCGCCTCGCTGAAGATCTGCAACGATGCCCTGCGCGAAGCCGGCTTCCCGGACATCTTCTTCCTGATCAACGACGCTGGTACCGCGCTGTCGGAAAAGATGGTCGATGACCGTCGCGTGCCGCTGATCAGCTTCACCGGCTCGACCCAGGTCGGCCGCACCGTCAACGAGAAGGTCGCGCGCCGCCTCGGCCGCTGCCTGCTGGAACTGGGCGGCAACAACGCCATCATCCTGGACGAAACCGCCGACCTGAAGCTGGCCGTGCCGGGCATCGTGTTCGGCGCCGTCGGCACCGCCGGCCAGCGCTGCACCACCACCCGCCGCCTGATCGTGCACCGCTCGATCTACGCCGACGTGCTGGCCACCCTGGTCAAGGCCTACAAGCAGGTCGAAGGCAAGATCGGCGACCCGACCGATGCGGCCAACCTGATGGGCCCACTGAACAGCGACGGCGCCGTGCAGCAGTTCCTCGATGCCATCGCCCAGGCCAAGGCTGCCGGCGGCACCATCGAAACCGGCGGCACCCGCATCGACCGCGCCGGCAACTTCGTGCTGCCGGCGATTGTCTCCGGCCTGAAGAACAGCGATGCCGTGGTCCAGCACGAGACCTTCGCGCCGATCCTGTACGTGATGCCGTACGACACCCTCGATGAAGCCATCGACATGCAGAATGGCGTGCCGCAGGGCCTGTCGTCCTCGATCTTCACGCAGAACCTGAAGACTGCCGAGAAGTTCCTGTCGGCCGCTGGCAGCGACTGCGGCATCGCCAACATCAACATCGGCACGTCCGGTGCGGAGATCGGCGGCGCCTTCGGTGGCGAAAAGGACACCGGCGGTGGCCGCGAGTCCGGTTCGGACGCCTGGAAGGTCTACATGCGCCGCCAGACCAACACCATCAACTATTCGGACTCGCTGCCGCTGGCCCAGGGCATCAAGTTCGATCTGTGATGCCTTCTGTAGTGCCAGGCCATGCTCGGCAGGATGCGCCATGAACACCGTTGGAAATGCAGCCGAGCATGGCTCGGCTCTACAAGGTCGCAAGCCGGTGATTGATTTCACCGGCCGCCGCGTGCTGATCGCCGGCGGCAGCAAGGGCATTGGCCGTGAAATGGCGCTGGCATTCGCTGCTGCCGGTGCGCAGGTATCGGCCTGCGCCCGCGGACAGGCCGGGCTGGACGCCCTGCAGGCCGACGCCCATGCCCAAGGCACGTCGCTGCACACGTTTGCCACCGATCTGGCCGACATTGGCCAGATCCAGGTGTGGCTGGACGCTGCCGCCAACGCACTCGGCGGCATCGATGTGCTGGTCAACAACGCCACCGGCTACGGCATGGCCGATGACGAAGATGGCTGGGCCGCCAGCCTGCAGATCGATCTGATGGCGGCGGTGCGGGCCTCGCGCCTGGCACTGCCCTGGCTGCGCGCATCCAGCGATGCCTGCATCCTCAACCTGTCCTCGATCGCCGCACAGCAGCCACGCCCCGGCGGCGCACCCTACGCCGCCGCCAAGGCCGCGCTGTCGCACTACACCACCTCGCAGGCACTGGCGCTGGCCAAGGACCGGATCCGGGTCAACGCCATCGCACCCGGTTCCATCGAATTCGACGATGGCCTGTGGGATCGCCGCCGCACCGAAGACCCCGCGCTGTACCACGGCACCGTGGCGAAGATCCCGTTCGGCCGCTTCGGCCATCCGCGCGAGATTGCCGACGCGGCCCTGTTCCTGTGCTCGCCGCTGGCGCGCTGGATCACCGGCCATGTGCTCAATGTGGACGGCGGCCAGGTGTTGATGGGCTGAATCTGTAGAGCCGAGCCCACGCTCGGCTAGCGCGCGAGGCGCGGTCGACACTGCATTGTCCAGGGTCCAGCCGAGCATGGGCTCGGCTCTACAGGGCGCTGCCCATGGGATTGCCCGGGCAGAGGCACTATCATGTGCACACTGCCAAGGAGGACCCCGATGAGCGTGGCACCCCGACAGACAAGCGCCCTGGCCGTAGTCAGCCTGGTCATGGGCATCGCCAGCTGGACCGTCCTGCCCTT
Organism: Stenotrophomonas maltophilia group sp. Smal32; assembly: GCF_030237085.1. Classification (NCBI taxonomy): domain Bacteria; kingdom Pseudomonadati; phylum Pseudomonadota; class Gammaproteobacteria; order Lysobacterales; family Lysobacteraceae; genus Stenotrophomonas; species Stenotrophomonas maltophilia group sp. Smal32. The sequence continues at coordinate 50,949 of NZ_JASJSI010000012.1, read as the reverse complement.
CGTGGCCAGCATCGTGGCCATCGTCACCGGCCACATGGCCCGCGCCGAGATCCGCCGCCGCCCGCAGGAACTGGAAGGCGATGGCCTTGCCGTCACCGGTCTTGTGCTGGGCTGGGTGATGGTCGGCGCGGTAGTCGCCGCCATCCTGGTCTTCATCCTGTTCTTCGGCGGCCTGGCCTGGCTCGCCGCGATGTCGAACTGATCGCCATGACCGTTTCCGACAGCACTGAACGCTTCAGCAGTCGCGTCGCCGATTACGTCCGCTACCGGCCCGACTACCCGCCCGCCCTGCTGGAGTGGCTGCATGGACCCATGGGCGTCAGCCACGAGGCCGTGGTCGCCGACATCGGCGCCGGCACCGGCATTTCCAGCCGCCTGTTCCTGGCCACCGGCCATCCGGTCATTGCGGTGGAACCGAACGCCGCCATGCGCGCTGCGTCCGAGCAGTGGCTGGCACCGCAGTACCCACGATTCAGCGCTATCGACGGCCGCGCCGAGGCCACCGGCCTGGACGATGCCAGCGTTGACCTGGTCAGCGTCGCGCAGGCCTTCCACTGGTTCGATACCGTAGCGGTGCGCGCCGAGTGGCAGCGCATCCTGCGCCCGGGTGGCCAGGCACTGATCTACTGGAACTCGCGCCTGCTCGATGCCAGCCCGTTCCTGGTCGGCTACGAACAGCTGCTGCTGGACTACGGCACCGACTACACCGCCGTGGCCGAGCGCTACCAGGACGACGCCACCATGCAGGCCTGGTTCGGCGCCGGGCTGCGCGGCATGGTGCAGCTGCCGAACGTGCAGTACCTGGATCTGGATGCCCTGCAAGGGCGCCTGCTGTCCTCCTCCTATGCCCCCCAACCCGGTCACCCGCGCCATGCGCCGATGATCGCCGCTCTGCAGGACCTGTTCGCCGCCCACGCGGTCGACGGCCAGGTTGCTTTTGAATATCGAACCCGAGCCTTCCTCGGCACGCTGGACTGAACCGACGCATGTATTCGCTTGCCCGCCCCTTCCTGTTCTCGCTCGACGCCGAGCGCGCCCACGGCCTCGGCCTGTCCGCACTGGACCTGGCCTATCGCACCGGCACCACGCCGCTGCTGGCCGCCCGCATCGCGCCGATGCCGAGCACCGTGTTCGGGCTGACGTTCCCCAATCCGGTCGGCCTCGCTGCTGGCCTGGACAAGAACGGCGAGCATATCGATGCGCTGTTCGCGCTGGGCTTCGGCTTCGTCGAAATCGGCACCATCACCCCGCGCCCGCAGGCCGGCAACCCGCAGCCGCGCCTGTTCCGCCTGCCGGAGCACAACGCGATCATCAACCGCATGGGCTTCAACAACGCAGGCGTGGACGCGCTGGTGCGGAATGTCGAACGCGCGCGCAACCGTCGCGGCCTGCTCGGCATCAACATCGGCAAGAACAAGGACACCCCCAACGAACAGGCCGTGGACGATTACATCGCCTGCCTGGACAAGGTGTATCCGCTGGCCGACTACATCACGGTCAACATCTCCTCGCCCAACACCGCCGGCCTGCGTGAGCTGCAGGAAGAGACCGCACTGCGCCAGCTGGTCAGCCAGCTGCGTGACCGCCAGGAAGCCCTGGCTGCGCAGCACGGTCGCCGCGTGCCGATGCTGGTGAAGGTGGCGCCGGACCTCAGTGAACGCGACATCGATGCCGCCGCGCGCGTGCTGGGCGAACTGCAGGTGGACGGCGTGATCGCCACCAACACCACCATCGACCACAGCAAGGTGGCCGGCGATCCGCTGGCCAACGAGGCCGGTGGCCTGTCCGGCGCGCCGGTGCTGGAGCAGTCCACGCTGGTGCTGCGCCGCCTGCGTTCGCGCCTGCCCGAATCGGTACCGCTGATCGGTGTCGGCGGCATCCTGTCCGGTGCCGATGCCGTGGCCAAGATGGCCGCCGGCGCCGCGCTGGTGCAGTGCTACAGCGGCCTGATCTTCCGTGGCCCCGCCCTGGTCTCCGAATGCGTGGAGGCGATCCGTCGCCGCCGCGAAGCGCCGAGCCGCGGCGCGGTGGCGCCGCTGTGAGCGCGCCCATGGACACCACCGATGCAGCCGCACCGCTGCGCTGGACGCTCACCCGCAATGCGCCCCTGCAGGCACTGAACACCTTCCATGTGCAGGCCAGCGCGGCACAGCTGCTGGAACTGCACGACGCTGCCCTGCTGCCGGAAGTGCTGGCGCTGCCCGAAGTGGCCAGCGGCCCACTGCTGGTGCTGGGCAGCGGCAGCAACGTACTGATCGCAGAAGACCTGCCCGGCACCGTGCTGGTGTTCGGCAACCGCGACATCAGTTTCCTTGAACACCGCGCCGACCATGCGGTGATCCGCGCCGGCGCCGGTGTGCCCTGGCATGGCCTGGTGATGTGGTCGCTGCAGGAAGGCCTGTCCGGCCTGGAAAACCTGGCCCTGATTCCCGGCACCGCCGGTGCCGCGCCGATCCAGAACATCGGTGCCTATGGCGCGCAGGTTGGCGAATTCATCCAGGCCGTCGAGGCCTGGGACTGCCAGGAACAGGCCTGGGTGCGGCTGGACAACGAACAGTGTGGCTTCGCCTACCGCGACAGCGTGTTCAAGCAGCAGATGGACCGTTACCTGATCACTGCCATCGAGCTGAAGCTGCCATTGCTGCATGACCTGCGCATGGACTACGCCGGCATCCGCGAGGAACTGCAGGCACAGGGCGTGGAACTGCCGGGTGCGGTGGACGTAGCCAATGCGGTGATCGCGATCCGCCGCCGCAAGCTGCCCGACCCGGACGTGCTGGGCAATGCCGGCAGCTTCTTCAAGAACCCGGTGCTGCCGCTGGAACAGGTTGACGTGCTGCTGCAGCACTTCCCCGACCTGCCGGTGTTCCCGTCCGACCAGGACGGCAAGCGCAAGGTTTCGGCGGCCTGGATGATCGAGTCCTGCGGCTGGAAGGGTTTCCGCGAAGGCGATGCCGGCGTGGCCGCCAGCCACGCGCTGGTGCTGGTCAACCATGGCAACGCCAGCGGCGCTGAACTGCTGGCACTTGCACGCCGCATCTCGGCCTCGGTGCTGGAGAAGTTCGGCGTGCCGATCGAACCGGAGCCCCGCCTGCTCGGCGCCCAGTGGTGAGCACCCCCGCCCTCTCCCCAAGCGCCACTCCGATGCGGGCGGCGCTGCTGATGCTCGGCAGTACGATGGCGTTCGGCCTGATGGCGGTGGCGATCCGCTATGCCACGCGCTACGTGCCGACCCAGGAAGTAGCGTTCTTCCGCAACGCCTTCGGCCTGCTGGCCCTGTTGCCGATGCTGTTGCGCCCGGGCCATGCGCCGCTGAAGACCCAGCAGCTGCCGCGCTATTTCGTGCGCAGTGCGATCGGCCTCGGTTCGATGCTGTGCGCGTTCTGGGCGCTGGGCCACCTGCCTTTGGCGCAGGCGGTTTCGCTGTCGTATTCCACGCCGCTGTTCGTCACGATTGCCGCCGTGCTGTGGTTGGGGGAAACCGTGCGCGTGCGGCGCTGGGCTGCGGTCGTGGTCGGCTTCATCGGCGTGCTGGTGATCGTGCGGCCCGGTACCGCGGGCTTCACCGCGGGCAGCTTGGTGGCGGTGGCTGCCGCCGTGCTCAGCTCATTGGTGGCGATCCAGATCAAGCAGCTGACCCGCGTCGACAGCGCCGACACCGTGGTGCTCTACACCTACGTGTTCTGGGTACCCCTGTCGCTGGTGCCGGCCCTGTTCGTCTGGGTCTGGCCGACCGGCATCGCCTGGCTGTGGCTGCTGGCCACCGGCGTACTCGGCACTATCGGCCAGCTGCTGTGGACGCGGGCACTGCGGCTCGGTGAAGTCTCGGCACTGACCCCGATCAGCTTCCTGCAGCTGCCGCTGGTAACACTCTTCGGCTGGCTGTTGTTCAACGAAAGCGTGGATCGCTGGACGCTCATCGGCGCCAGCATCATCCTCGCCGCGAACGCCTACATCGCCCACCGCGAAGCGGTGTTGTCGCGGCGTGCCGCAAGTGCGGCGGCCTCGGCAGCGGCCAAGCCCGCAGAATGAAAACCACCTGCATGGACAACCCATGGGTCGTGCACGGACAGGCTGCGGGTAGAGTCGACTGTTAGTCGACTATCGCGCGCAGCGCGGGCATTGCTGGTTCATTCGAAGAGCAGTCGACTAACAGTCGACTCTACCCGGGCGATCCTGGCAACCCGGGGCGATCCTGGCAACGGCCCGGAACCTACGCCAGCGCGCGATACGCACGCTCCGCAGCATCGAACACATTGCCCGGCGCGAACTGTTCGCCCAGATAGTGCAGCGACTGCCGCCGCAATGGAGGCGAACGCTCCTCTCCATCGCTGCCCAGCAACACCTGCTGGAACTCGATCAGGTCCTGCAGGATGCGCCAGTGCCGGTACCACGCGATCCAGCGCGGGTCGCCGCGGTCGCTGCCATAGCCCTCCTCGAAGCCCAGCGGATTCTCACGCCCCCAGCGCCCGCCAACCGCGGCACCGATGAACATCAGGTCACGCTCACGCGGGGCCAGCGACAGGCCGTCCCAATCGATCAGGTGCAGGCCACCGTCATTGCCCATCAGCAGATTGCCGGCATGCAGATCGGTATGACACAGGTGCAGGTCAACCGGAACCTCCTGCAATGCCGCGTGCAGCTGCAGTGCCTGCGCGTGCAGCGCGGTGATGCGCGCATGCTGCCGGTCCCATACGGAAACGAATGCACGGCCCAGTCCATCCTTTGCAGCCGCAAGGCCCTCGCCGGCCAGCCACTGCCCAACGGTCTCAAGTGCCGCAGTTTCCAGCCGCGTGGTCGGAAGCGCACCCTGCAGTTCGGTCGGCAGCTGAGACGCGTGCAGGCGCCGCAGCACCTCGCCCAGGCGCCGCCACTGCCCATGGCTCAACGCCGCCTCGAACCCGGACTGGCCTTCGATGTAAGGGAACAGGGTGAACTGCAATCCCCAACGCTGCACCGACGCGCCACCGGTCAACGCCGGCCACGGGGCAACGATTTCATCGATGCCCAGCGTACCGCGCAGCCAGTGCAGGCTGTCCCATACCGCCGGATCAACCTGGTACGTGCGGCATTTCAGCCACCATTGCCCGTGGCGCGCGTCCACACGATACACGCTGGCATTGGCGTCGGCGCCCACCGGGCGCGGCACCACGGCGGTGGCGGTAATGCCATAGGATTGTTGCAGGACTTCGCCGAGATGCTGCGCCGAAGCGAATGACATGGATGCAAGCGGAAAGTAATACCTGCCGCCACTATCGCAGATGCGATCGCCGCGACACAGACATGTCCGTCACAACATCACCTCGGCGCGACCAAAGGACTAGCCCGCGATGCGCCGCATCATCGCTTCCAGCGGACCGCGTGCGAACCGCCACGACCACAGCCACGCCGCGCCTGTCGCCAGCATCAGGAACAACAGCGCCCACAACAGCACCGACGCAAGCGAAGCACGCCCATCAAGCAGGCCAAGGCTTTCCAGTGTTCCCATGCCCAGCAGGATGTGGCCGACATAGAGCGTGAGGGTCATGCGCCCTGCCGCCGTGAACGGCTCCAGCCAGTCGCCCGGATGTACCCGTGCCAGCCACAGGCAGGCGGCGATGACACTGCAGGCCGCGCCCGCACCGGTAAGCACGTAGGCGGGGCCCGGCGGCATCGGTTGCGTACCCAGCCACGCCTGCCATGGCGTTCCCTGCGCAAGATGCTGCACGCCCTGGCCGGCACCGATCAACAGCACGCCCAGCACCAGCAGTGCACGCTGCACCCGCGGTTGCGACAACTGCAGCCGCGCCAGCAACATGCCCAGCAGGAAGAAGCACAGCCAGGGCAGCAGCGGATGGAAGCCATTGAACAGCAGGTTGCGCGCGGCACCTGGCCATTGCCAGAGGCCGGCGTACTCCAGCGTCTGCCAGTTCCATCCCTGGCTGTAGTCCCAGTGCAGCAGCGCCCAGAACGAACAGGCGGCAAGGCCAACAATGCTGGCCAGCAATACCTGCGGGGAGGCGCGCAGCCACACCACGGCCAGCGCGAAGTACACCGCGTAGTAATGCAGGATGTCGGCGGGGAACACGGTCAGATTGAGCAGGCCCAGCACCAGGAGGAACAGCGCGCGCCGCCAGGTCTGCACGCTGGCTGGCCACCATTGCTGCCGCTGCGTAGCCAGCACCAGGCCAAGACCGGCCAGGGTGACGAAGGTCGCCGACGCCTTGCCTTCCAGCAGATGGAAGAATCCTGCCAACCAACCCTCACCCTCCGCCGGCAAGGCCATCGCCAGGCGGAAGTTGACCAGCACCATGCCGGCCAGCGCCAGATAGCGGGCCAGATCCAGGCCGTGCAAGCGCCGGTCATCGGCGCTCATGCGCGTGCCCCGAGCAGCCGCGCGAGCAGGCCAAGATCCAGCGATGCCCCATCGGTGCCATCGGCTTCGCCCAGCCCCCGACGTAGTGCATCGCTTTCGATGGCATCCAGCAGCACCTGCGCCTGCAGTGCCGCTGCCAGCACGGGACGCCGCCGCTCGCGCTGAGCCACCTGCTGCAGGGCTTCGGCCAGCGTCGCCTGCAATTGCCTGCGATTGGCCGCAAATGCCTCGGCCACGGCCGGATTGCGTGCGCTCTCGGCCAGCACTTCGACGGCAAGCGTCGCCCATTCCGGCTGGCGGCACAGTGCGTGGAAGTCCTGAAGGAAAACCAGTACCTGTGCACGCTCGCCATTGGACGCGACCAGTCGCTGCAGCAACGGTGCCAGTTCTTCGCTCTCGGCCACCGCCACTGCGAGGATGATCGCTTCCTTGCCCGGAAAGTGGTTGTAGAGATTGCCCAGGCTGACGCCGGCCGCCTGCGCGATGTCACGCATGCTGGTCTGGTGAAATCCCTTTGCGAGGAAGCACTGCAGTGCCGCCTGCAGGATCAGGATCATGCGCTGCTCATTGCGGTCGATTCTGCTCATGTCACAAATAGTGAACGAACGTTCGTCCCTTTTGAAGAGGGTAGCCCGGCCACCACCGGGCTTCGTTCAGGCAGCCTTGACCTCAACCGCTGTTGAGGCCCGATGCTGCCCGCCCTGCCCAACGCTCAACCCGGAGCTGCTGCATGCCACGGATGATCTCCACCCTGCTCGACAGCCGCGCGCTGTGGTTCCTCGCCCGCCTGCTGTTGGCCGTGGTGTTCCTGTCCTCGGGCCTGGCCAAACTGATGGCGTGGGACAACAGCGTCGCCGAGATGCAGGCGGCCGGGCTGCACCGACCTGCGCTGTTCAACATCGCCAGCGCCATGGTGCTGCTGGGCGGCTCACTGTGCCTGCTGCTCGATCGCCTGCTGTGGCTGGGCAGCGGCGCACTTGCGGTGTTCATGCTGTTGACCATCGTCATCGTGCACACCTTCTGGGCCAAGCAAGGTGCAGAACAGCAACTGGCCCTGTTCTTCGCGCTGGAACACCTGAGCGTGGTGGGTGGCCTGATCTGCGCAGCCATCGCCAGCCGTGCGCGGTCTCAGAAGAACTCGTCAAGCAACCGATAGAATGCAAGCCGCCGCTCATCAGGGACCGCACCGTAGCGCCGGAACAGCGTGGCGACACAGCGGGTCTCACCGGAATTGTGGACCAGGCTGCGCGCGGCCAGGGCCAGGTCCTGATAGCGGTCGGCCACGCCCAATCGGCCACAATCGATGAAGCCGGTGAACCGCCCATCGGCCACCATCAGGTTGGGCAGGCAGGCATCGCCATGACTGACCACCAGGTCTTCATGAGCGGGCCGGGTAGCGCGCAGCTCGGCGAAAACCTGCTGCGGGCTCTGGCCCAGCCGCTCGTCGTCGAAGTCATCGGCATCGACCAGCCTCGCCTCGACGCGTACCTGTGCGGCCTGCAGGCGCGATGCCAACCGCTGGTCGAACGGGCAGTTGGCTACAGGCACGGCATGCAGCCCACGCAGTGCGTCAGCCAGCAGTTCTGCCACCTGCCTCGGCGCGAGCTCCGGCGAGGAGGCCAGGTCGCGGCCGGGCAGCGCGCTCATCAACAACCAGCGCCGACCGCCCTCCTCGGTCGTGGCAATCACCGTCGGCGCCGACTGCCCCTGCGCCTGCAGCCAACGCAGCCGGGCGATCTCATCACCCAGTTCACTGAAGGCATCGATCACTTCCGATTTCAGGAAGGCATCCGCCTGGCCCGATCGATGGACGCGGGCGACGTCGGCACGCGACACACCGATCGACTGCCGTTCGATGTGTGCGTCGGTCAGCATTTCCTGCCATGCCTGCGGCAGCTGCATCCCGCAGGGGACCGCTTCGTTTTCGTCCATGTGCATTCAACGACCCAGGCAGGTGGATGGCACTGCCGATTGTCGCGCACCCTTCCGGTTCGCGCCCATCCCTGCAAAGGTGCGCCTGGCGTGGCACCGTGCTGAACGGAATGAGTACGCCGACGCGCACGCAATGGACGAATTGCCGCGCGCCGTCCACAGTAGCCGGCCCCGTACAGGCAGCAGCGGCCGCTGCAACTCCCAACGACAAGGAAGCAGCATGAAGTTGATGGTCATCGGCGCCAGCAGGGGCTTGGGGCGGGCATTCGTTGAAGGCCTGTGCCAACCCGGCGATACCGTTGTCGGCGTCTCCCGCAGTCGCCCGCGCGACATCCAATGCCCTGCGGGCGTCACCCTACAGTGGATCGAAGCCGACCTGGCCCAACCAACCCTGGCCGCCGACCATATCGCGACGCAGGCACCAGCCGATATCGACGTGCTGATCCACAATCTGGGCATCTGGGAAGCGAACGCCTTCAGCGACGATTACGCCTTCCTCGATGAATCCGACAGTGCCCTCGCACAGCTGATCGACGTCAACGTCACCGCCACCCTGATGCTGCTGCGCCGCCTGCTGCCTCGCGTGCTGCAGGCATCGCGCCCGCAACTGGTGCTGACCGGCTCAACCTCGGCCCTGCCACGCAGCGGCCGCCCGGAAGTGGCGTTCGGCGCTTCGAAATTCGCACTCAACGGCATCGCCGACGCATTGCGCGAAGGCTTCCGTGATCGACGCCTGGCGGTGACCAGCCTGCAGCTGGGTTATCTCAATACCGACGATGCACTGTCGGTTCCCGTGGCAGCGGCGGCAGCGCGCGGCGATGGCGAACTGGTGCCGGTGCACGACGTGGTGACCATGGTGCGTGCGCTGCTGCAGCTGTCGCCGTCCGGCTTCGTACGTGAACTGGTACTGCCCGCCATCGCCGACCCGCGCTACTGACCCCAGGGGCAGCGCAGCGCACTCGCGGTGGCCGCACAGGCGGCCGTGGTTTACCCTGCTCCTCACTGGCCGTCGGTCACAGGCGGGAACCTGCTATGGATGCGCTTTCACGGGTTGCGGCCCAGGTCCTGGACAGCGCCCTGCCCAGCCTGCCGCTGTACCTGCTGCAGGCCACGGCGGTGATCGGCATGATCGGCGTGCTGCTGATCGCCACCCGTCGCGCCGGCCACGCCATTGAAGGCCGCCGCCTGTACGTAGGCGTAGCGCTGGGCCTGATCTACCTGTTCAACTCGTGGTTCGTGGCCCGCTATACGCAAGGGGTGGTCAAGCTCCATCTGGGCTTCGACATCCTGCTGGTCAGTGGCCTGCTTGGCGGCTGGCGCGGCGGCCTGGCCTGCCTCGGCGCCAGCCTGCTGGCCCGCTACCAGTTCGCAGGCACGCTGTACTTCCTGCCTGCTGGCCTGGAGGCCGCACTGCAGATGTTGGCAGGCGTCTGGCTGCGCAGGCGCCTGCACCCGCGCATGCTCAATGAACTCTCGCTGCGCATGATCCTGCAGGCCTGGGGCGTACGCATCGCCGTCACCGCGTTCGGCCTGGCCCTGGGCGTGGCGATCATCGGCGCCGACCTGCTGCCGGTGGAAGAGCTGGCGATCCAGCGCCTGCTGGCGCTGCCGCTGTCACTGCTGATGCTGGGCGCGGTGTTCGCACTGGTCTACAACGATGCGCAGATCGACGTGCAGCGCCAACGCGAACAGGCCTGGCTGCGTATCGATCCGATCAGTGGCCTGCCCAACATGCGCGCGCTCGGCGAACGCCTGCAGCACTTCTGGCGCGACAACGACGGCATCGGCAAGGCCTGCCTGATCGTGGCCGAGATGGGCAACCTGCGCGATCTGCGCCTGCGCTATGGTCCTCTGCAGGACAACGGCCTGTGGCAGCGCGACACCACCGACGAGGTGCATCGGTTGCTGCCCGCGCTGCCGACCGGACAGCTGGAGATCCATCAGTTCGGCGACGCCGCGCTGGCGATCCTGGTACGCGACCTGACCCTGCCCGAACTGCGCACGCAACCACAGATCACCGAGCTGGCCAGCAACCTGGCTGACCGGGTCGGCCGTGACTGGCCGGGCTTCCGCCCGTTGTTCCGCTGCGCGGTGGTGGAGCTCAAGCCCCCAACCCCTGAAGACGACGGCCACCTGCCGTTCCGCGCGATCACCCTGGCGCTCAGCGCGATCGAATCGGGCGTGGTGTTCTTTGATGACCCGATCCAGCGCGACAGCGAGATCGACGCCCTGATCGAGAGCTCACTCGAACGCTGGTTGCAGCAGGGGGATGCGCCGCTGTGCTACCAGCCCAAGCATCGCCTGCAGGATCGCCGGCTGGTCGGCGCCGAAGCACTGCTGCGCATGCGCGATACCGAGGGCAGGATGATCGCACCGATGCGCGTGATCTCCCTGCTGCGTCGGCATGGGCGGTTGGCCGAACTGGAATGGGCCACGCTGCAGTCGGCCATCCATTTCCTGCAGCAGTGCCGGCGTGATGCCACAGCGTTGACCGTTGCCGTCAACGTTTCCGCCGAGTCCCTGCGCCAGCCCGGCTTTGGCCAGCGCCTGCAGGAACTGCTGCAGCTGCACGATGTGCCTGGTGAGATGCTGCGCCTGGAGATTGTCGAATGGACCGAGATCGTCGAGCGCGACGTGGTCGATGCCAACATCGCGCAGTTGCTGGCGGCCGAGGTCACCTTGTCGCTGGATGATTTCGGCGCCGGCTATTCAACCCTGATCCTGCTTTCGCAGCTGGCCATTGCCGAGGTCAAGATCGAACAGGCGCTGATCGCCACGCTGTCCGACGCCAAGTCGCAGTCGATCGTGCGCTTCATCGTCGAAGTCGCGCACCGCTGCGGTGCGGTTGTCGTGGCCGAGGGCACCGAGACCCTGGCGCAGGAACAACAACTACGTGCACTTGGCGTGGATGTCGGCCAGGGCTATCTGTACTCGGCAGCGCTGCCGGCCGACGAGTTCCGCCGTTTCGCCGCCAACTAGACTGCGTAGAAGCCCAGGAACATCGCCACCGCCGACTCGGCCACGCGTGCACGCTCATGCGCATTCAACGGCGCCTGCCCCATCGTCACCTGCGGCCAGAACGCGAAGCTCTTCACCAGGCCGTGCAGCTGGTGGCCAGCAAATTCCGGATCAACCTCGCGCAGCCGGCCATCGGCGATGGCCGCGCGGATCCAGGCACTCTCGCCGCTTTCCTTCTCGCCCATGCGACAGACGATGGCCTGCGCGCGCTCCGGCGAATGGATGATCTCGGCCATCGCCACCCGCGCCAGATCGATGAAGTTGGCATCGCTGAGCAGTTCCAGCTTCTGCCCTACCAACTGCAGCAGCTGCGCCTGCAGCGTCTGGTCAGGCCGGTACGGCAACGTATCACTGGCTACGCTGCGTTCCCACAGCTCCTCCAGGATCATCGAGAACAGCGCTTCCTTGCTCGGGAAGTGGTTGTAGACGGTGCGCTTGGAGACCCCGGCCACCTCGGCGATGCGGTCCATGCTGGTCGCCTCGTAGCCCGAGGCACGGAACTCCTCCACCGCCGCGCGCACGATGGCTTCGCGTTTGCGGTCGGTCAGGCGTTGCGGGGCACGGGGCATGGCGGAAACCGGATAGCTGAACGGACACCGACATTTTACACCCGTCAGTGTACTTTTCAAAAAACGGAAACTACACTGTGCAGTGTATTCAGCGGACGTCACCCATGAAGCGCCTGCTCCTTGTCTTCCTGCTTGGAATCCTCGCCGTGACCGCCTACACCTTCTGCAAGTCCTGGTCCCTCCCCGACTTCCCCGACTCGCCGCAGTACCGCGACGGCAAGTTCCGCAACGCCCTGCCGAAGCCGGCAATGGGCCTGCGCGACGGCCTGGAGATCTGGTGGACCTTCCTGTTCAACAAGCCCAAGGGCACCGTGCCCAATCATCCGATCCCGGTGCAGCCGCTGGACCGTGCCACGCTGGACGCTGCGCCGGACCGCAGCCTGTTCCGCATCGGCCATTCCACGATCCTGTTGAAGCTTCGCGGCCAGTACTGGCTGACCGACCCGGTGTTTTCCGAGCGCGCCTCGCCGGTCCAGTGGATGGGACCGGCCCGCTTCCATGCGCCGCCGATCAGCATCGACGAGCTGCCGCCGATTGCCGGCGTGATCCTCTCGCACAACCACTACGACCACCTCGACCACGCCGCCGTGATGCAGTTGGCCGGCAAGACCGCGCGCTTCATCGCACCGCTCGGCGTGGGTGACCAGCTGATCGCCTGGGGCGTGGACGCCGCCAAGGTCGAACAGCTGGACTGGTGGCAATCCACCGAAGCCAACGGCCTGCGCCTGACCGCCACCCCGGGCCAGCATTTTTCCGGCCGCGGGCTGGGCGACAGCGACCGCAGCCTGTGGGCGTCGTGGGTGATCCAGGACGGCGACTTCCGCATCTTCTTCAGCGGCGACACCGGCTACTTCGACGGCTTCAAGGCCATCGGCGAAAAGTATGGCCCGTTCGATCTGACCATGATCGAAACCGGTGCGTACGACCCGCGATGGGCGTTCGTGCACATGCAGCCGGAACAGACCCTGCAGGCGCACCTGGACCTGCGCGGCAAGTGGCTGCTGCCGATCCACAACGGCACCTTCGACCTGGCCCTGCACGCGTGGCAGCAGCCGTTCGAGCGCATCACCGCATTGGCGGCCGCGAAGAACGTGCCGGTGGCTACGCCGATGATGGGCGAAGCACTGGACATGCAGGCGCCGCAGGCGGGTACGCGCTGGTGGGAGACGGTGGAGTTGTAACCGGCGTGACGGGGCGTCATGTATCCCAAGGCCCTGTAGAGCCGAGCCATGCTCGGCTGCTTCTGAAACGTGTTCAGTGGAAGTCAAGCAGGCTCAGCTCTGGCGAAACTGCAGGTAGAGACGCTGGCAGCATTGCTGACATCAGAATGCACCGCTATCAACTCGGCTTCCGGGAGCGCCTTCTGGACCTGCGCGCATGTGTCACGCGCGACATCGTTTGCGGCCGTTCCCTCTCGCCAGAATCGCAACGCCAAGATGCCCGGCAAACCGCTGCCCAGCAATGCATCGTCACATCCCGACTCTGCAAGACATCGCTCAAATGCACTGAGATCTTCTCCGGTATCGGGCACCCGATACATCAGCGTGAAGCTGAATTCCATCATCAATCCATTTCAGACCTGAGGTCGCTATCAATCAGCGTATGACCTAGCCGGCAGGCGTCCAGAGCCACATGCGTCAGTCCCATCGATGAATCGTGACTCAAGCCCACGAAGGAGGCGACCGGGGATCATCCGCAACCTATTGCAGCGCGTCATGTAACCGATTACATACCTTGCTAGCGTAGCGCTCGCCCGATACCGGTCGAACCTGCGAGGCTGTCCGTAATGACGTTGCGCGCCGAACGCTCCAAGGTCTCCCGCTCAGCCTTCCCGTGGCAATCTGCCGCCACCCTGCTGTTGGCCGCCCTCGCCGCTGCCGCACAGGCACAGACCCTTCCCCCCCGCAGTCAATGGCAGGCCAGCAGTTCCTCGCAGCAGGTGCCGGCGATGGCGATCAGCCACCTGATCGACGGCGACCCGAAGACCGTCACCGGCGGCGCCTTCAGCCCCGGCCACTGGTTCCAGATCGACCTGGGCGCGCCCACCCTGCTGGCCGGCGCGCGCCTCACCTGGGATGTCTCCAATCCGGAAGGCTATTCACTGCAGACCTCGCTGGATGGCACGCAGTGGCAGACCGCGTACACCATGGCCGATTCGCTGGGCGACGTTGAAACGCTGTACTTCGCACCACGCCAGGCACGCTACCTGCGGCTGGCCAGTCCACGGCGCACCTCCGACTGGGGCGTGTCGATCTTCGAGATGGAGCCACTGGACAGCACACTCAGCGCGCGCATCGGCGGTGTCGATGCGACGCAGGCAGCCGCACTCTGGCAAGGCGGCAGTCCGGTCGCCTTGCCGACCGGGAAAGGTGGCAGCCACACGCTCGACATCACGCTGCCGCGCACGCAATCCACGGCTGGCCTGGCAGTGGAATGGGCCGACGGCGCGCGCGGTGCGGCCCGCCTGCAGGCACAGGACGCCCAAGGCCGCTGGCAGGAACTGGCCCACGATGCGCAGGCGGCAGATCACAAGCAGAGCTGGCTCGCCGCCGATACCGCGCAATCCGTGCGTGCATTCCGCCTGAGCGTGGAGGGTCCTGCACCAACGGTGGCACGCCTGCGCCTGCTCGGGCCGAAGGCGGTGATGACGCCGATGAAGCAGTACCAGATTGCCGCCAGCGGTGCGCAACGCGCGTTGTTCCCGGCCTCGCTGCAGATGCAGCAGACCTACTGGACCGCTGTTGGGGTGCATGCCGGGCGACAGAAATCGATCTTCGACGAGTACGGCAACCTGGAAGCGTTCAAGGGCGCGCCGCTGGTGCAGCCGATCTGGCGCAGCGCCAGTGGGAGCACTGCAGGTGCCGCCGGGCAGAACGTGCAGCATGCTTTGCGTGATGGCTGGAAGCCGATGCCCTCCGCCACCTGGTCGCCGCAGCCTGGGCTGGAACTGCGCAGCGAAGTGTTCGCCATCGAACGTGATGGCCAGCCGGTAACGTTGTTGCGGCATCGCCTGCACAACACGGGCAGCGCCAGGATCGAAGGCACGCTCAGCCTGGTCGTGCGCCCGATGCAGATGAATCCGCCGTGGCAGAACGGTGGCCTGTCGCCGATCCGCGACGTTGCTGTAGACCGTCAGGCCGTGCGCATCAATGGCCGCACGTTGTTGTATTCGCTCACGCCGGTATGGGCGTCTGGTGCGGCGCCCTTCGGCAAGGAGGGGGCCACGGAAATCACCTCGGCCCTCGCCGTTGGGAAGCTGCCTTCCACCCAGCAGGCACGCGATGAGCAGGGTCTTGCCGCCGCCGCTATGGACTACCGTATCTCGCTGGATCCGGGTGCCAGTGATGCCGTCGTGGTTGCCTTCCCGCTGGGTACTGCCGCCGCCGATACCAAGGGTGTGCTGCCCGAGGCACCACCGCTCGATCTGGCCTCGCTGCCGCGCGACGCCAACACGGCATTCGACACCCTGGCCACACAGGCCTCTGCGGACTGGCAGGCACGGCTGGGCCAGGTCGGCCTGCGCCTGCCCGATCCCTCACTGGTGGACATGCTGCGCGCGCAGGCCGCCTACATGCTGATCAACCAGACCGGCCCAGCCATGCAGCCTGGCCCGCGCAACTACAACCGTTCCTTCATCCGCGACGGCATGGCCACCTCGGCGGTGCTGCTGCGCATGGGCGAAGCCCGCGTAGCGCGTGACTACCTGGCCTGGTACAGCAAACACGGAGTGCATGCCAACGGCCTGGTCTCGCCCATCCTCAACGACGATGGCAGCGTCAATACCGGCTTCGGCTCGGACATCGAGTACGACAGCCAGGGCCAGTACGTCGCGCTGGTGGCCGATGTCGCGCGCCTCGACGGCGGGCCCGGGTCGGTGCGTGCCTATCTGCCGAAAGTGAAGGCGGCGCTGCGTTTTCTGCAGGAACTGCGCGAGCGCACGCTGGTGCCCGGCTACATGGCCGACCAGCCAGCGCCGGAGCGCTTCGCCGGCATTCTTGCGCCATCGATCAGCCACGAGGGCTATCCCTCGCCCACCCACAGCTACTGGGATGACTACTGGGGACTGAAGGGCTGGCACGACGGCGCGTGGCTGGCTGAATCGCTGGGCGACCACGAGACTGCGATGTGGGCACGGGAACAGTACAAACTGCTTTACGACGCGCTGCACGCCTCGATCCGGGCGACGATGGCGTGGAAGGGCATCGACTTCATTCCCTCCTCGGCCGACCTGGGCGATGGCGATCCCACCGGGGTATCGATCGCGCTGGATCCGACCGGCGCACAGAGCGTGCTGCCCGCCGAAGCGCTGCGCACCACCTTCGCCCGCTATCTCGATGACGTGCGCAAGCGCAGCCAGCCCGGCGCGCTGTACGCCTACACGCCATACGAGATCCGCAACGTGCTGAGCTACGTGCACCTTGGCCAGCCACAGGTGGCCGACGAGCTGCTGCAGGGGCTTCTGCACGATCGGCGCCCGCTTGAGTGGCAGGTGCTGGCCGAAGTGGTGCATTCGCGGCTGCGGTTCCCGCGCTATCTCGGCGATATGCCCCATACCTGGATCGGCGCCGAGTACGGCCGCACGCTGTTCGGCATGCTGATGCGCGAAGACAATGATGCGCTGTCGCTGCTGCCAGGCACGCCGCCGTCGTGGGTGGCGGGCGATGGCTTGGCGGTGGAACGCCTGCCGACCGCGTATGGCACGTTGCAGATGCAGGCGCGGCAGCGCGACGGCGTGCTGACGGTGGCGCTTGGCGAGGGGCTGCGCAACGGGACGGCGGTGAAGGTCTGGTGGCCGGCGCGCACGATGCCGAAAACGGTGCGTGTGGATGGACGTAGCGTTTCCGACTTCGATGCCGAGGGTGTGCGGTTGGCGAAGCCGTTTCGGGCACTGGAGGCGCGTTGGTAGAGCAGCCGAGCATGGCTCGGCTCTACAGAAGGCAGATTCCGCCAGTAGATCCACGCCATGCGTGGATGCTTCTGCCGCGAACCGCGCGAACCGCATCCGAGCATGGCTCGGCTCTACAAAGACGGAGGTAGCGCCGGGCCACGCCCGGCGTCATTGCAGCGTCGGCAACCCCGGTGGATTGGTCTGCGACTGCGGCACCGCTTCCTCGGCCACATTCCAGCGCTTCAGCGCCTGCGCATAGGTGCCGCTGCCGATCTGGGTGTTCAGCGCCTGCGTCACCGCCTCGGCCAAGCCACTGCCCTTGCGCGTGGTCACCGAGATCGCCGCGGCGTTCGGCCAGCCACCGGGGAACAGGCCCACGCGCCGAACCTTGCCATCGCGTGCCGAGTACGCGCCGGTGGCATTGGGCTCGAACGAGACATCGGCGCGGCCGGTGATCACCGCCAAACGGCCGACCACCGCGTCGTCGAAGTACTGGTACTCCACCGGTTTCAGGCCCGCGGCGATGTTCTGCTGGTCCCACTGGCGCAGGATCTGGTCCTGGTTCGTGCTGGCACCCACCACCACCTTCAGCCCCGCCACGTCCGCCGGCTTCTCGATCTTCTGGATCGGCCCATCCGTGCGCGTGTAGATGCCCAGCAGGTCGTAACGATAGCTGGAGAAATCGAACTTCTTCTTGCGCTCCTCGGTGACCGTCACGTTCGACAGCACTGCATCGTACTTGCCCGACTCCAGCCCGAGTGGCCAATCGGCCCATGCCACCGGCACGATCACCAGCTTCAGGCCCAGCCCATCGGCGATCAGCCGCGCGATGTCCGGCTCGATGCCGACCACGTCCTTGCTGTCGGCACCATAGTCGGCCAGCGGCAGCTGCCCCGGATGAGTGGCAACGGTGAATGTGCCGGGGGTGACGAAGCGATAGTCGGCCGGGATCAACGCCTGAGCCTTCGGGTCAAACGTACCCTTCAGCGCGGCCGTGTTCGCACCGGCCAGGCTGCTCGCGGCCACCGCCGCAGCCTCCGGTGTCTGGCGTACGCGCGAATAGACGATGCCGGCGATGCCGATGACCAGCACGCCCACGATCAACAGGGTGCTGCGCGAGGGGCGACGCGGTGCTGCAGGGCTCATGGTGTTCCTTCCAGGGCTATAGGGTCTTGGCCAGGAAATCGGCCGTGCGTTGCTGGCGCGGGCGCTCGAATAACGCCTCGGGCGTGCCCTGCTCGATCACCCGGCCCTGGTCCATCATCACCACGTGGTCGGCCACTCGGCGGGCGAAGCTCAGCTCATGGGTGACGATCACCAGCGTGGTGCCGGAGCGGGCCAACTCTTCGATCACACTGAGCACTTCCGCCACCAGTTCCGGGTCCAGCGCCGAGGTGGGTTCGTCGAACAACAGCACCTTCGGCTGCAGCGCCAGGGCACGGGCGATCGCGATGCGCTGTTGCTGGCCGCCCGACAGCTGGCGTGGGAACGCATCGGCCTTGTCGGCCAGGCCGACCCGCTCCAGCAGCGTGCGCGCCTGCTCTTCGGCCTGCGCGCGCGGTACGCCGCGCACGGCGATCGGCGCCTCGATGATGTTCTCCAGCGCGGTCAGGTGCGGGAACAGGTTGAAGCCCTGGAACACCATGCCCACCTCGGCACGCCGACGGCGGATCTCACGCTCGGGCAGTTCGTACAGGGTGTCACCGTCGCGGCGGTAACCGATCAGCTGGCCGCCGACAGTCACGTAACCACTGTCCGCGCGTTCCAGGTGGTTGATCAACCGCAGCAGCGTGGATTTCCCGGCACCGGACGGGCCGATCAGTACCGTCACGCTGCCAGCGCGCAGGTCCAGGTTCACGTCTTCCAGCACCGGCTGCTCGCCGAACACCTTGCCCACGCCATGCAGCGATACCGCCGCACCCTCGCCCGCTTCCACCTGGGTGGCGATGCGCGGGCGGTTGGCCACGCGCGGCGCAGCATCACTGGATGTCCGCACCGGTGACGACACCCGCGACACCGAGCGCTCGCGCTGCAGCTGGCCGCGCGCGAAGCGCTGTTCCACGCGCCGCTGCAGCAGCGACAACACGGTCAGGATCACCAGGTACCAGACCGTGGCCACCATCAGCAGCGGCACCACTTCCAGGTTGCGCCGATAGATCACCTGCACGGTGTAGAACAGCTCCGGCAGCGCCAGCACGTAGACCACCGAGGTGCTCTTGGCCAAGCCGATCACATCGTTGAACGCCGCCGGCAGGATCGAACGCATCGCCTGCGGCAGGATGATGCGGCGCACCTGGCGGCCACGCGGCAGGCCAAGCGCGGCGGCCGCCTCGTACTGCCCATGGTCGACCGAGAGAATGCCGCCGCGAATCACCTCGGCCGAGAACGCGGCCTGGTTCAAGGTCAGGCCCAGTACTGCTGCCGTGAACACGCCGATCAGTTGCGTGGTCGGGTACGAGAACAGGCTGATGCCGGTGAACGGCACGCCCAGCTCGATGGTGCTGTACAGGTAGCCCAGGTTGTTCAGCAGCAACAACAGCACCAGCAGCGGGATCGAGCGGAACAGCCACACGTAGCCCCACGACACCGCCGACAGCAGCGGCGAGCCGGACACACGGGCCAACGCCAGCAAAGTACCCAATGCGAAACCAAGTCCGGTGCCAAGCGCGGTCAGCAGCAGCGTGCGGCCCAGGCCCTCGAGCACTGGGCGTGCGAAGAACCATTCGGCAAAGGTGCCCCAGCCCCAACGCGGATTGCCCAACACCGATTGAAGGCCGATCAGGATCAGCGCAAGTGCCAGCACAGTGCCAACCACCTGCAGCGGATGGCGCGCCGGCACGATCTTCAACGCGGGCGCTGGCGCAGGTCGCGCAGTGATCCCCTCAAGCGCAGACGACGGCGTACTCATGCGTGGGCTCCGTGCAGCACTGTCTGGGACGGCGAAAGCACTGGCGTCGGTTGCCCAAGAAGCTTCTCGAACGGGAGGTGCGCGATGGTTTCCGGATCCGCGTCCAGATCGAACAGCGCGGTGTAGCCATGGCTCAGGTACAGGCCGACCGCCTCGGGCTGGCGGAAGCCGGTGGTCAGGAACACCCGCCGATAGCCCTGGCGTGCCGCCTGGTCTTCCAGCTCCTGCAGCACGCGCCGCGCGATGCCCTGGCGGCGCAGCCCAGGCAGCGTCCAGATACGCTTGAACTCGGCGGTATCCGGATCACGATGCGGCATGAAGGCGCCACCCGAGATGGCAGCGCCATCACGCAGCAGCAGCACGAACGCCCCTACCGGTGCGGCGAAGGCCTGCGCCGGATAGCGCTGCAGCTCCTCGCGTGCGCTGCCGCCGATGCGGCGGCGCACGTCGGCGTAGCGGCTGTCGTACTCCTGCTCCAGGCCATCGAACAAAGGCCGCGCCAGCGGATCATCCACCGAGGTATAGAGGAAGCGTTCGTTGCTGCTCATGTCGCGTCCTTCACCAGATAGTCTTCGGCCAGCCGCGCCCACAGGCTGGCGGCGGGTGCGATGGCCGCATCGTTGAACACATAGCGCGGGCTGTGCAGCGGGGCGCTGTCACCGTTACCCACGAACACGAAGCTGCCGGGCCGCGCCTGCAGCAGGAAGGCGAAATCCTCGCTGGCGGTGCGTGGCGCGAATTCGGGCACCACCTGTTCGGCACCGAAGCCCTGCACCGCCACCTCGCGGATGTAGGCGGTCTGCTGCGGGTGATTGATCACGCTGGGGAAGCCGCGCGGGAATTCGATCTCGGCGCGCGCACCAAACGCGGCGGCGGTCTGCTCGGCAATCTCGGTGACCCGGCGCCGCAGGGTATCGCGCACCTCCGGTAGATAGGCGCGCACGGTCAGCTTCAGCTCGACCACGTCTGGAATCACATTGGCGGCCTGCCCGCCGTGGATCGAACCGACGGTGACCACGCCCATCTGCCGCGGATCGACATTGCGCGACACCACGCTCTGCAGCGCGGTGATGATGTGCGCCGCCACCAGGATCGGATCGACGCTGCCCTGTGGCTCGGCGCCATGGCCACCCTTGCCGATCACCTTCAGCCGTGCCCAATCCACCGACGCCATCGCCGGGCCATCGACGAAACCGAAGTGGCCCACCGGCACGCCCGGCCAGTTGTGCAGGCCATAGATCGCATCCACCGGGAAGCGCTCGAACAGGCCGTCGGCAATCATCTTCGATGCACCCGAGCCGGTTTCCTCGGCGGGCTGGAACACCAGCTGCAGGGTGCCGTCGATGCGGCCGTGATGGGCGAGATAGTGCGCCGCCGACAGCAGGATGGCGGTGTGGCCATCATGACCGCAGGCATGCATCAGGCCCTCGGTCTGGCTGGCATAGGCCAGGCCGGAGTCCTCATGGATCGGCAGTGCGTCGATGTCGGCGCGCAGGCCGAGGCGACGGCTGCCCTGCCCGCGCTGCAGCGTGCCGACCACGCCGGTGCCACCGAGCCCGGTGGTCACCTCATAACCCCACTGCTGCAGCAGTTCGGCCACGCGGGCGCTGGTGCGATGCTCCTCGAAGGCCAGCTCAGGGTGCCGATGCAGGTCATGGCGGATCGCGATGGCGGCCTCGGCGCGTGCTGCGATCTCAGGCAGCACGCCGGTTGTTGGGGAAGTCCGCCGGGCGTGGCCCGGCGCTACCGCGCTTTCTCCGCTCATCGCCCTACCCTACCTTCCGCGCCGGTTCGGCATCGGTCGAATAGCGGCTGGCCTTGTACGGCAGCCCCAGATGCCCGCGCAGGGTCTGTCCTTCCAGCTCGCGCTGGTGGTAACCGCGCGCCTGCAGGATCGGCAGCACCTGGGTCACGAAATCGTCCAGGCCTTCGCGCTGTGCGGCGAAGCCGAGAATGAAGCCATCGCTGGCACCGGCATCGAACCAGCGGATCAGCTCATCGGCCACATGCTCCGGTGTGCCGATGAAGTTTGGCCGTGGGCTGACCGCTTCCAGCGCCACCTGGCGCAGGCTCAGTCCCTTCTCGCGCGCGTCCTGCTTGATGCGGTCGGTGGTGGAGCGGAACGAATTGCTGCCGATGTCGCCAAGCGCCGGGAACGGTGCATCCGGGTCGTACTGGCTGAAATCATGGTGATCGAAGAAGCGCCCGAGGTAGGCCAGCGCATCTTCCAGCGTCGCCAACGCGGCAATCGCCTGGTATTTGGCTTCGGCCTCCTCGGCAGTACGGCCGACGATGGGACCGATGCCCGGGAAGATCTTCACGTCATTGCCGCTGCGACCGTGCGCGATCGCCGAGTTCTTCACCTTCTGGGTGAATGCACGGGTCTCTTCCAGCGACGGCGAATGGGTGAACACCGCATCGGCGTACTTGCCGGCCAACGCAATGCCATCATCGGAAGAACCCGCCTGGAAGATCACCGGCTGGCCCTGTGGCGAACGCTGGATGTTGAGCGGGCCTTCCACCTGGAAGAAGCGGCCCTTGTGATCGAGGCGGCGGAACTTCTCCGGTGCGAAGAACGTGCCACTGTCACGCTCGCGCACGAAGGCATCGTCATCCCACGAATCCCACAGCCCCTGCACCACGTCCAGATACTCATCGGCGATCTGGTAGCGCAGAGCGTGCTCCGGATGCGGGCGGCCGTAGTTGCGGCCGGAGCCTTCCAGCGGTGAGGTCACCACGTTCCAACCGGCGCGGCCGCCGCTGAGAAGATCCAGCGAGGCAAACTGCCGGGCCACGGTGAACGGGTCGCTGTAGGAGGTCGACAGCGTGCCGGCCAGGCCAATCTTCTTCGTTGCCGTGGCCAGTGCCGAGAGCAGCGAGATCGGCTCGAAGCGGTTGAGGAAATGCGGGATCGACTTCTCGTTGATGTACAGCCCATCGGCCACGAAGCCAAAGGCGATTCCGTTGTTCTCGGCGGTGCGCGCGATGTCGATGTAGAACTGCAGGTTGACGCTGGCATCGGCCGGATTGGATGGATGCTTCCAGGCATGCATGTGGCTGCCAGGGCCCTGCAGCATGATGCCGAACGGAATGTGGCGCGGGGTGGTGCTCATGGGGATCGCTCCTGCAGGTCAGGCCACCGCCGCGCGTGGCGCGGGCGACAGCAGTTCAAGGGATGTCAGGCGTGCGTCGAGGTCGGCCACCGGCGCATCGAGAATGAACTCACCCACGCCGAAGCGCCGGTGCAGCGCGTCCAGTTCGTCACGCACATGCTGCGCATCGCCGGACAGCACGCTGGGGCGCGTTTCCTCGATGCGGAAGTCCGCCACGCCCACCTGGCGTGCGTACTCGGCAGCCGCCTCGGGGCTGGGCAGGTTCACCGCCTGCCCGGGACCAAGGTGCAGCTTGTAGACGCGTAGCGCACCGATGTGCCGCGCAGCCGCTTCGGCCGTAGGTGCGGCGAAGGCCACCGTCGCCAACAGAGGGGGCTGCGAGGAGACGCTGCGGTAGGCATCGAACGCGGCCTCGATGTGCTTCGGGTCGCCATCGAAGTGCGCGGCGTAGACGAAGCGCCAGCCCAGCTCGGCCGCCTGCTGCGCACTCTGCGGGCTCGCACCGAGCAGGAAGCGCTCCGGCGCCTGCTGCGGAACCGGACGCGCCAGCACATCGGCTTCAGCGCCGGACAGATAGCCCTCAAGGTCGCGCAGCTGCTGGTCGAAGTCGGCGAACGCCGGGCGCCCGGCCGCCAGCGCGGCAGTCGACGCTGGCAGGCCGCCCGGCGCCTTGCCCACGCCCAGATCCACGCGCCCTGGCGCCAACGCTGCCAGCAGGTTGAAGTTCTCCGCCACCTTGTACGGCGCGTAGTGGCGCAGCATCACCCCGCCGCTGCCGATACGGATGCGCCGGGTCTGCGCCAGCACCCACGCCGCAATCACCTCCGGTGCGGGACTCGCCAACGTCGGCGTGGCATGGTGCTCGGCAAACCAGTAGCGGTGGTAGCCCAGCTGTTCGGCGCGCTGCGCCAGCTGCAGGCTGTTGCGCAGCGCTTGCTCCGGCGAGGCGCCCTCGGCCACCGGGCTCTTGTCCAACACGCTGATCTGATAGCTCATCGTCGCGTCCTCGCTCAGGGGTGGGCCACGGGAATGCCGAGCAATCCGTTCAGCGCGGCCAAGATCGGCTCGGCACCGGAGATGTACTGGCGATCCTGGTGCGCGCCGCTGGCCAGCTCGCTGCGCACGCCCTGCGGCAGCACCAGCTTGGGCAGCGACTGGTCCTGCTCGCCAATCTCGGCGATCACCTCGCGGCGCGGCCGCGCGAAGCCGATGCGGCGCACGTCCAGCTGCGCGTCCAGACCGTCGATGCTCGACAGCGCCCCTTCCAGCAGCAGGCTGTGCCGGCAGAAGAAGCGCTGGCCGGGAATCTGTCCGTCCTCGAACTCACGGTCGAGCAGGAACAGGATGGGCTTGTCGGTTGCGTCCAGACTCACGGGGGCGTCCTCATCGGGGGGCGGCAATGCGATGCCGCTTCGATATCGATGCTAGAGATGACGGCCGCCGGGACGGCGATGCCAGGCGACAATCGGCGGTCAGATCCGGCCATGCAGATGCGCCTTGGCCATAAGCAAAGCGCCGCCGGTTATGCCGTCAGGCGATCCGTCGCAGCGGCGCCGGTACCGCCAGCGCCTGCACAGCCAGATGCCCGGCCGCGCGCTCGGTCGCCAGCGCGATGCGTGCCTGCAGGGCCGCACTGTTGATACGCTCGCCATCGAAGTCGGCCGGCGTGGCGTACACCCCGATTGGCAGCGTGTGCGCCTGCAGGAAGCTGAACAACGGCCGCAGCTGATGATCGATCACCAGTGCGTGGCGCTCGCTGCCGCCGGTTGCCGCCAGCAAGACCGGCGTATCCACCAGCGCTTCCAGCCCGATGAAATCGACCAGGTGCTTGAACAGCCCCGGATACGCCCCCCGATAGACCGGTGCAGCCACCACCAACAGTTCGGCCGCCTCGATCGTCTGCAGCGCCTGCTCCACGGCGGGCTCCGCTTCATCGCGCGACAACGACTGCCCCAGCGAGCGCGCGATCGGCGCCAGCTCCACCAGATCCACACTCGCATGCACCCGCTGCTGCAACGACTCCAGCAGATGCCGCACCAGCAGCAACGTCCGCGACGTCGCCGAACTGGTCGGCGACCCCACTAATGCAACCACCTTCAATGCAGAAGACATGAACTGCTCCTCGATGATGCCGGACTACGTCCGGCCGC
The DNA here is from genome assembly GCF_030237085.1 of Stenotrophomonas maltophilia group sp. Smal32. Classification (NCBI taxonomy): domain Bacteria; kingdom Pseudomonadati; phylum Pseudomonadota; class Gammaproteobacteria; order Lysobacterales; family Lysobacteraceae; genus Stenotrophomonas; species Stenotrophomonas maltophilia group sp. Smal32. Next base: position 26,016 of record NZ_JASJSI010000012.1, on the reverse strand, counting down.
CTTTCGCCTTTTGTAGAGCCGAGCCATGCTCGGCTGCTTCCCGCCCTTGTAGAGTCGAGCCATGCTCGACTGCTCCAGGTCAGAACCGGTAACTGACCCGCCCATACCAGTACGCCCCAACGTTGCCCAGCACATCGCCGTTGTCCCAGGTCGTTTCGATGCTGGCCACATCGGTGGCACTGCGCGCGTACTCCGGCACCTTGCGCGTGCGCTTGTCGAACACGTTGTTGATGCCCAGGGCTGCACTCCAGCCCGCACCCAGCTCCACGGCACCAGAAAGATTGGTCACCAGCACCGGCGGCTGCTTGTACTCCACGCCGTTGTTCAGGCGCTTGATCGGGCCGTAATACGTGAAGTCCACATTCGAACGCCAGCGCCCGTTCTGCCACCCCAGCCCGGCCACCTGCGTGTAGCTCGGCGTACGGAAGCGCAGCGCGTACTCGCTGCTCTTTGTCAGCAGGTTGATGTTCGGCAGCCCCTGCAGCGCCGCCGGAATGTCGCTGACCTTCTGGATGGTGGTGCGGCCCACGTTGGCCGCGTAGCTCCAGCGCAGCTTGCCCCACGCAGTCTCCTGGTTCGCTTCCAGGGTCAATTCGACGCCGCGTGTGCGGGTGTTGCCCACGTTGGTGAAGTAGCTCGCGTAGAACGCATCACCCGGCAGGATGCTGATGCCGGCCGAACCCAGCAGTGCATCGATGGTGTTCTTCTGCACCGCGCTCAGCACCGTGCCGCTGTTGTCGGTGATGCGCGCCGGATCCTGTGCGTTGTAGCCGATCTGGCTGGACTGCCCGAGCTGGCCACGGATATCGATCTGGTACGCATCCACGGCCAGGTGGAAGGCCGGGCTCGGGTCCCAGGTCACGCCGAGGCTGTAATTGGTAGCCTTCTCAGGCTTCAGCGGCGTGGCACCCAGTGCGACCGCCGCCGGCGAAGACACCTGTGCCACCAGCGTGGTGCCGCACGGGCAGCTGCCGGTTGCCTGGTAGTACTGCGCGCCCAGGCTGGGCGCATGGAAACCGTTGCTGACCGTGGCCCGCACACCCAGCGCATCGGTGAAGTCGAAGCGCGTGGTCAGGCGGCCCGTGGAAACGCTGCCGAAGTCGGAATGGTCTTCCCAGCGCGCGGCGGCATCCAGGTACCAGCGCGAGGTGATGTTGGTGGCTGCACCCACGTACACCGCCTTGCTGTTGCGGGTGGCCTTCACCGCATCGGCGGTGGAGTAGCCGACGAAGGCAGCCGCACCGAAGCCAGTGTACGACTCCCACTGCCCTGCCCCGCGTTCGTATTTTTCGTGCTGGTACTCCGCGCCCGCGCTCACTTCCAGGGGCGAGGCGAACGCCGCCACCTCGAACCCGCGCCGCAGGTCCAGGTTGGCGATGCCCTGCTGGTAGTCCAGCTTGCCGTCGTAGAAGTCGGTGGGCGAACCGGGGTACGGCAGCGAGTAGTTCACCGAATTGCGGGTGTAGGTACGCACCGTGCTGCGGTTGCCGGTCAGGCTGGCGTCGTAGTCCCATCCCGCAATCTGTCCCTTCACGCCCGCGGTACCCGTGTACTGCTTCTCCTTGGTTTCCAGCACCGGCAGGAAGCCATCGGGAAACACGCTCAGTACGCCGGGGGCCTTGTAGGTGGTGAAGATGGTCGCCGGCAGGCGGAAGTTCTGGATCGCCTGCGCGGTGCGATCGCTGGCGGTGGCATTGGCATAGAACTGTGCGCTCTCGCCCAGCCCATGGCCCACGTTCACCGCAAACGCCTTCAGCGCGTACGACGGGGAACTGAGGATCGTGTTGGCCTCGGCATTGCGGCCGGCTTCTGCCGGGTTCGGCGATGCGCCGGTCGGCAACCGGTTGTTCGGTCGCAGCGCGACCAGATTGCCGTTGGCATCTACCGCCGGATAGCTCAGATAGCCATCGATGTAGCGGCGGGTACGGATCGCGTGGTGCTGCCGCGTGGTCTCGCCGGACAGGTTGACGAAGCCATCGGCGCCCCACGGCAGGCCCACGTTGGCACGCACGCTGGTGCGCGATCCATCCCCGTCGGTGCTCTGCCCGCTTTCCACAGCCAGTTCGCCACCCTGTGCCTGCGACTTGAGGATCACGTTGACCACGCCGGTGATTGCATCCGAACCATAGATGGCCGACGCACCATCGCGAAGCACTTCCACATGGTCGATGGCCGAGACTGGAATCAACGCCAGATCGGCCCAGGCATGGCCGGGGAAGCCACCGCCGTTGGCGCCACTGACATAGGCACTGGCATTGCGGCGCTTGCCGTTCACCAGCACCAGCGTGTAGCCCGGCGACAGGTTGCGCAGCTGGTAGCCACGGATCAGGCTCTCCTGGTCGCTCTGGTAGCCACCGATCTGGCTGAGCGACGGCAGCGCGCGTTGCAGTGCTTCCAGCAGGTTGGCCTGGCCGGTGGCGGTGAGGTCTTCGGCCGAGATCACATCGATCGGCGTGGAGCTGTTCTTCACCGTACGCGTGCTGGTGCGCGAGCCGGTCACCACCACGGCATCCAACGTGGATGCCGCGACATTGGCGGTTGCTGCCGTGGTGGCAGGATCCGTATCGGCTTCAGCGGCATGGCTGGGCGACGTGGCCAGGGTGGCCGCGATCAGGACGGCAAGAGAGCTCAGGACAGGAGTGTGGGCGGCAGGCATGGGGGCTCGTGGGGGTAGGCCGGAAACACGCTTCCATTCAAGGGCCTGTTCACCCACCGCGACAGGCATGAACGCGTCACCCAGCCGTAACATCCGGCCACCCACATGACTGCTGGTAATGACGTTAGGCGGCATTGCCGGTGCACTGCTGTCTGTAGAGCCGAGCCCACGCTCGGCTGCTCTTCGTGACGGCGTCAGATGCATCCCCCCTGCCGGTATTGAGCCGAGCGTGGGCTCGGCTCTACAAGAGGGGAACGACCGCTCCATATGCCTGCCCGGCATCACCTCATGCCCGTACACCACTCCGCACCGCGCATCACCGCCCGTAGCATCAGGCCATGCCCAGCCCACCTGCCGATCCCGCCGCACCGCTCGTCGCCATCGTCGCCTGCCACGGCCAGGGGCTGTTCGAATTCGGCTGTGCGGTTGGCCTGTTCGCACCCGTGCGGCCGGAACTCGGCGTGGCCTGGTACCGCACCCAGCTCTGCGCAGGCGAGCCCGGCGCATTGCGCATGCTCGGCGGCACGCAGGTGCAGCTTCCCTACGATCTGAGCACAGTTGATGACGCTGACATCATCGTCATTCCCGGCTGGCGTGAGCCCAGCGAGCGTCCACCACAGGCGTTGCTCGAAGCCCTCATCCGTGCCCACGCACGTGGCGCGCGCATCGCCTCGATCTGCTCCGGTGCCTTCGTGCTGGCCTGGGCCGGGCTGCTCGACGGCCGCCAGGCCACCACCCACTGGCGCCTCACCGAAGCGCTGGCGCGTGACTTCCCGCGCATCGACGTACGCGAGGATGTGTTGTACGTGGACACCGGCAGCATCATCACCTCCGCAGGTTCGGCCACCGGCATGGACATGATGCTGCACATGGTGCGCAAGGATTACGGCGCACGGGTAGCCAACCTGGTGGCCGAGCGGCTGGTGCTGGCACCGTGGCGTGATGCCGGCCGCAGCCAGCGCGTCAGCCGGGCCATTCCCAATGGCGAGCCCTCGCGTCTGGCAAAACTGATGGAATGGATGCGCCGCAACCTGCGCGAGCCGCACTCGCTGGGCAGTCTTGCCGAGCAGGCCGCGCTCAGCCAGCGCACACTGCAGCGGCAGTTCCTGGAAGCCACCGGCCTGTCACCCATCGACTGGCTGATCCGCGAACGCGTGGCCTTTGCCCGCGAGCTGCTGGAGACCACCGACCGGCCGCTGCAGTGGATCGCCGAGCAGGCCGGCTTTGGTTCACAGGAATCGTTCCGTCGCCACTTCCGTGGCCAGGTCGACGCGAGCCCCACCGAGTACCGCAGCCAGCATCGCAGCGGTATTGGCGCGGATCGGTTGGTGGGCTGCTGATCCAACTCAGCGCTCCCCAGCGCTACGTGAGAAAAGGCTCACGGCGGACGGTAGAGACCCACGTATAGTGATGGGCGTCACACGAAGCCCCTTCCATGCTCCACGCATTTGCTTACTCCAGCCACATATCGGCTGGGCTTTCCGATGAAACCCTCCGCCAGATCGTCTCGGGCTCTGCCGCGTTCAATCGCCGGGTGGACGTCACCGGAGCACTGCTCGTCGACGGGCAGCGGTTTTTCCAGTACGTCGAAGGCCCGCCCGACGGCCTGGAGGCGGTCAAGCGCCGCATCCATGACAGTCGCTCGCATGCTGCCGTCGTACCGGTACTGGACATGGCCATCAGCGCGCGTGCTGTTCCCTATTGGGCCATGACCCGCATCGACACCGGGCAGATCATGGTGTCCGGCCTGGTCAATGCGCGATGGGACGAATTTGGCCATGCCGTTCCGGGCATGGATCAGCTCGTCGGCCTGCTGCGTCCGCACTTTCCGCGCATCGGCCCGCTCAGTGCGCACCATGCGTCCGTCGGATCCAGATGAACCGCCGCCTTGCGCGCGTACTCCCACGCGGCCGCGTGCTCCGAGCACACGTCATCATTCAAGCCGCGTTACCCATCGTTCCTGCCAGATCCACAGCATGCCTGTACCCGCTCAACCTTCAACGGAAACACGTGCCTCGCCCGCCGAGTTGTTCGAGGTCGTCGTCCTGCGTGCAGGCACGGCCCTGTTCGCGATCGACGTACAGGTGGCCGTGGAAATACGCGGCCCCGAGACCTTCGGCCCTGCAGACCCACATGGCAGGCGGAACCTGGAGGTACGAGGGCAGCCGTTGCCGGTGGCCGACCTGCGCAGGCTCAGCGGGCAACCGGCATTCGATTGCGGCAGCCCAGCCATGCTGCTGATCACCGCCGGCACTGCAACCCTGGCGCTGGCGGTAGATGAAGTGCTCGAGATCGAAACACCGGACGCATCTCCAGACGCAGCCTCGCCGGCCCAGAGTCGACCGTTCAACTTCTGCAGCCGGCACGTTCGGGTGGATGCCACACGTTCGGCTTCGCTGATCGAACCGCAGTCGCTGCTGGCTGCGCTCGCGGTGCGGGACTGAGGCGCCTCTGCTCAAGGGCGCCTGCGAACCGTTTGAAACCGCATGCGCCAGCACTGCGCGGCAAAGCCGATCACAAACACCACCGCCAATCCCAGCAACGTGTGCAGCACCACCGGCGCCATCGGCGCAGCCGCAATGGGATGGTTCACCGGCAAACGTGTCAGCGTTTCATTCACGCCTGGCACCAGCGACAGCAGGAAGCTGAAAGACAGCGCAAATGTCGACACGTAGCGCGCTGCGCGACCCAGCCAGCGCAGCCGGGCGGCCTGCACGCCGCCGAACGCCACCAGCAGCACGATCACGCCGAACGCATGGCCTGGATTGAGCCCCCCCGTGCTGGAGACGGTCAATGACGTAGCGACCGACAGCACCAATCCCAAAAGGTACAGCTTGCCCGAGCGTGTGGCGGGGTCGATGGCGCGATGGCGAATGAGGGCATAAAGGCCGGCGATAGCCGGTACCAGACTGACGGCCGTGTGGATCAAGCCCAGCGTGGACAGAGAGTGCGACATGGAACATCTCCAGGGAGTATTTGAACCTACTAGTAGGTAGGCCTTTGATTCAAAAAAAGGGCCTACGTTGCCGCAGGCCCACCACACACTCTCAGGCAGCCGCGCTCACCCGCGCAATGGCCAGCCGTGCCAGCGCAGCAAACGTCGCCGCGTCACCGAAGCCGCGCGCCGCCAACATTGCGCCATGCACCGATGACATGAACGCCCTGGCCTCATCGGCCGCCGAGCCCTGCAATTGCAGTTGGCCCACGGCAACGCCCTTTTCCAGCGTAAGCGCCAACCACCCGCTCAAGTCCTCGAAATGCCCGCGTACTTCTTCGGCAATCTCCGCAGGGATCATCGGTGCCTCTGCCGCCAGCATCGCGCAGATGCAGAACGAGGACGTGCCACCGGCGATACAGCTCGACCAGTAGTCCACATAAGCGTTGAGCTCCTGCAGCGGATCGCCCAGCTGCCGGTCCAGCAACGCCAGGCCCTCACGCGCCTCGGCCCGGTACAGCTCAACCACCGTGCGCACCAGATCCGCCTTGCTGGGGAAATGGTGGTGGATGCTGGCCTTGCTGATGTTCACCCGCGCCGAGACGTCGGCGTAGCTGAAGCCGTTGTAGCCGCCGGCCTCCAGCAGCGAACGGGCGTGGGCCAGGATCTCCTGGGCCTTGGGCGAGAGCGACTCTTTCATGTCACTAACCTACTAGTAGGTTGACACGCTGTCAACTCCCTGCTGCTGGACTCGCCGGACACGACCCGGCGCTACCCACACCCCGCTCAGTCTTCCTGCACCAGCTTGAACTCGCGAAGCAGCCCGCCGATCTGGGTCTTGTCCAGCTTGTTCATCAGCAGGTTGCGCAGGAACGCTGGCCCGGGAATGTCCAGTTCCTTGCCATCACGCAGGCGTCCGGTCGCCGCCAGCAGCGAGCGCACGTCGTAGGTGGAATTGAACACCTCCGGCACGCCGCGTTCGATATCCAGCAGTGTGTACACCGCCTCCATCGGCGTGCGCACCGAATACTCGGTGGTGAAAATGCAGTCGCGCTGCTTCGATTCGGCGAACTGGCCAATGAAGGCGAAGTTCACCGCACCTTCCGGCACCACGTCCGGGCGATCACCGGCCTGGCGCGGCATGAAGAACGCGGTGATGTACGGCATCATCACCGGAACCGTCTTGGCACCGGTCGCGGCCAGCTCGTCGATTTCGTCCACCGGCACGCCCAGGTGGTACAGCCACTCGCGGGTGATCTCCTCCCCGGTGCAGTCCTGCATCGGCTTGTTCACGTAGTCGCCGGGCGTATCCACGAACAGCGAATACACCCAGACCACGATCTGGTCCTTGGGCTGGTTCTTGAAATGTGGCTGCCGGTTCACCGTCCAGCTCATCAGCCAGCGCGAGTCGCGCACGCTGACGATGCCGCCGGTCACCACCTTGCCGCTGAAGGGATCGCGCTTGGCGATCTTCTGGATGTAGGCCGGAATGCGCGCATCCAGCGTGGTCACCGTCGCCGATTCCCACTTGGTTTCCGGAATGTGCGCGCCGAACACGTCCGGGCGCCCGAACGCTGCATCCTTCGCGGCAATGCGCCGCCACAGGTCCCAGGCCGGCGCCGGGCCTTCATTCAGGCGTGCCGCAGTGTGGTGGTCGCCATTGTCCGAGTTCTCGGTCAGCGAGCCGATGGTCATGAACAGAAGATCGTCCGCGCCCAGATCCACGCCACCGGCTACACCATCACGCATCCAGTGGATGCGCGTGGCCTGCTTGCGGCCCGGCTGCAGATCGAAGTCGACGTCGGTCACCTCGGTGCCGTACTGGAACACCACGCCATGGTCCTGCAGCCACTTCACCAGCGGCAGCACCAGCGATTCGTACTGGTTGTACTTGGTGAACTTCAGCGTCGAGAAGTCCGGCAGGCCGCCAATGTGATGGATGAAGCGATGCAGGTACAGCTTCATCTCCAGCGCCGAATGCCATTCCTCGAACGCGAACATCGTGCGCCAGTACAGCCAGAAGTTGCTGTCCAGGAAATCACGGCCCAGCACTTCGTTGATGCGCTTGTTCTCCATCTCCTGCCGGGTAGCCAGGAACAGCGCGATGATGTCCTTCTGCGCCTGCTCGGTCAGCGTGAACAGGCCGTCGGTGTGCGCATCCTCGCCGCGGTTGATGGTGGCGCGCTGCAACGAATAGTTCGGGTCGTCCTTGTTCAACCAGTAGAACTCGTCCAGCACGCTGGCGTCGTCGATCTCCAGCGAGGGGATCGAGCGGAACAGGTCCCACAGGCACTCGAAATGGTTCTCCATCTCGCGGCCACCACGGATCACGAAACCCTTTTCCGGCACCTTCAGGCCATCCAGCGCGCCGCCGGCAATCTGCTGCTGCTCCAGGATGGTGATGCGCTCACCGGCCATGCGCCCGTCGCGTACCAGGAACGCCGCACCGGCCAGCGAAGCCAGGCCCGAGCCCACAAACCAGGCGCTCTTGCCATCCACACCGGCCGGCTTGCGCGGGCGCGCGAAGGCTTCGTAGTTGCCACTGCTGTAGTACATGCACTGCTCCTTCCTGGAGGGGGTCCACCCCACTCTAGCGCCGAACCCGTGTCCCTCATGCTTCAGCCCGCCTGCGACCCAGTGACGCAGTAGTGCCAGACCATGCCTGGCAGATCCCCTCCACACCGATGATTGACATGCAGGCATTTGCCTGCATATATTCCTCCCAAGGACGGCACCTGCCCGCCCATCGCGAGGAATCTGCAATGGTGGATATCGCACATCGGGTCGGCATCAAGGCCCCTGCAAGCCAGGTGTACCAGGCCCTGGCGACCCCCGAAGGCGTCGCCGCTTGGTGGGCCGAAGACACCCACGGCGACCGCAACGTCGGCGGCACGGTGAAGGTCCGTTTCACCAACAACGGCCAGGAAATAGGCGCCATGGAAATGCAGCTGGAACAGCTCGTTCCCGGCGAACTCGTGCTCTGGAAGTTCTTGGCCGGCCCTGCCGAATGGATCGGCACGCATGCGCGTTTCGCACTGAAACAGGAAGGCGACTACTGCATCGTGCTGTTCACCCACGAAGGCTGGAAGGAACGCGTCGAGTTCACCTCCCACTGCAGCACCAAGTGGGCGGTCTTCTTGATGAGCCTCAAAGCCCTGCTGGAAACCGGCAAGGGCCAGCCCAACCCACACGACATCAGGATCGACAACTGGAACTGAAGACGCCCCGCATGAATGCAGACAAGGTGTTCAAGGCCCTGGCCGACCCCACGCGCAGAACGCTGCTGGACCTGCTCTGCGAGGACAACGGCCAGACCCTGGGCCAGCTGTGCGAACACCTGGACATGGCCCGGCAATCGGTCACCCAACACCTGGGCCTGCTGGAAGACGCCAACCTGATCAGCACCGTGCGCCGTGGCCGCGAGAAGCTGCACTTCATCAACCCGGTGCCGCTGCATGAAGTCTACGAGCGCTGGGTACGCAAGTTCGAGCAGCAGCGCCTGAGCCTGCTGCATGACCTGAAACGAGAACTGGAAGGAGAATGACGATGTCCGCAGAGACCACCCGCTTCATCCACGTGATCTATATCGCCTCCACGCCACAGAAGGTGTTCGAGGCCATCACCAGGCCCGAGATCGCCAGCCGCTACTGGGGCCATGAAAACGTCTCGGACTGGAAGCCCGGCTCGCGCTGGCAGCATGTGCGCGCCAACGAAACGCGCTCGGTCGAGCTGGTCGGCGAAGTGGTGGAGCGCACCCCGCCCTCGCGGCTGGTCATCACCTGGGCCGCCGCCTCGCAGGCCGACAACCCGGACGCCTACAGCCGGGTGACCTTCGAGATCGTGCCCTACCAGGACATGGTGCGGCTGACGGTTACCCATGAGGAGCTGGAACCGGGCAGCGGCATGGATACCGGCATCCGCCAGGGCTGGCCGATCGTGCTGTCCAGCCTGAAGTCGTTGTTGGAGACGGGCAAGGGGCTGGATGTGTTTGCGAAGCCGGCGTAGTCGTCGGGAGGGTTGGCCCGCGCGAGCGGCACAGAGGGGGAGGAGAGCCCCCCCTTGTCGCCGCCTCTGCAAAACGCCAAATCGCTCCCAATAATTGCATTTCATGGAACAATAGGGAGCACATGGTTCTCGAGTTCCGTTATGTCCCCCGCGTTGCTAACCGTCGATCAGGCTGCCCAGCAGCTCAGCCTGCACCCCAAAACCGTCCTGCGGCATATCCGTAGCGGCCAACTGCGCGCGACCCGCATCGGCAAGTCCTATCGCATCACCGCCGAAGACCTCGACGTGTTCACCGGCACCGTGCGTGAGCCCTCCGCTGCGTGCCCACAGCTCACCACCGTGGTGGACATTCCCGGATGCGGTGCGACACGTGCCGCCGACCTGGCCCGTGCCCTGCATGCGCGCGTCACCGGCCGCGAGGCCGACGATGAGCCGCTGCGCATGGAGACGATCTATTCGCCTGAGCACGATGTGCTCAAGCTGATCGTGATCGGTGGCCTGGCAGGTTCCACGGCGCTGCTGGTCAGCCTGCAGCGTCTGCTGCAGGACCGCAGCGCATGAAGCGGCAGCGCCCCGGCATTCCCACGCAGCACGTACTTGCCGCCTACCGCCAGGTGCTTTCGGACTGGCCGGGACCACACGAATCGCACCATCTCGCCACCCGTGCCGGTTCCACATTTGTGGTCAGCTGCGGCCCGGAACACGGCCCTGCCCTGGTGCTGCTGCATGGCACCCTCAGCAATGCCGCCAGCTGGATGTTCGATGCTGAACGTTGGAGCGAGCACTACCGCGTGCATGCCGTCGACATCATTGGCGAACCGGGCCTCAGCGAAGGCACGCAACCTGCGCTGGACAGCGATGCGCATGCGCAATGGCTGGATGATGTCCTCGACGCACTCGGCGTGGAAAGTGCAGCATTCGTGGGCCTGTCGTTCGGCGGCTTCCTGGCACTGGACTACGCGCTGCGAAGGCCTGCCCGGGTCAACGCACTGGTCCTGTTCAGCCCCTCGGGTATCGGGCGCCAGCGTGCATTCCTGCTCAAGGCGCTGCCACTGTTGCTGCTTGGCCGATGGGGACGCGAGCGCCTTCGCCGTGCGGTCATGGGTCCCGCGCCACTACATGCACCTGCACGTGCGCAGCCGCTGCTCGACCTGTTGGCATTGATCCGTGCCGAGGTTCGGCCACGTCCGCTGCGCATTCCCCCCATCAGCGACGAGCGGCTGGCTGCGTTGCATCCGCCGGTAGCCCTTGTCATGGGCGCGCGTGATGCCCTCATCGACACCCCTGCCGCCGCCGAACGCATGAAACGGCTCGTCCCGACGGCGGATGTCACCCTGCTCGCAGACGCCTATCACTACATCCCCGGCCTGCGCGAAGACATCCTCGCCCGGCTGCGTCAACTGCAGAACCTCCAGCATGAATGATTCCATTGAACACATCGGCACCACCCGCCTCCTGCGCATCGAGCCGCAGGGCCCCGCACTCGATGCCAACGGCCTGCGCGATCTGGTCGGCGACGCCCTTGGGCATCAGGCCGAGTGGATTGCCGTGCCGGTGCAGCGCCTTTCGGCAGACTTCTTCGAGCTGCGCTCCGGCACGGCCGGGCAATGGCTGCAGATGCTGGTGAACTACCGCCTGCGCTTCGCCGTGCTGGGCGATGTCAGCGGCTACCGCGCACAGAGTGAATCGCTGGACGCGTGGATCACCGAATGCAACCGTGGTCGCGATGGCTGCTTCGTGGCCGATTGGGATGCTCTGCTGGCTCGCCTTTCGGCCCCCGCCAGCGCGGGCTGAACGCCAACCCCACGCTCACCCTCACCGAACCCGGTTCCGACTGCACTCCGACGGCGCCCGCCACAGCATCGCCGGCAGGCTCCCCAGGCGACGTTCGATGAGTGCTTCAGACGCAGATTCCCTGCACAGCAAAGTGGCGGCGGTCACCCTTGGCTTCTGGGTGATGAAGATTGCCGCCACCACCCTCGGCGAGACTGCGGGCGATCTGCTGTCGATGACGCTCAACCTGGGCTACGTGACCAGCTCGGCCATCCTGCTGACGATCTTTGCCGGCCTGCTGGGCATGCAGTTGTCGGCACGGCGCTTCCATCCTGTGCTGTTCTGGTCGGTGGTGCTGGCGACCAGCACCGCTGGAACCACCATCTCCGACCTGCTAGACCGCACGCTTGGCCTGGGCTACGCCACCGGCGCCAGCCTGCTGGCCGGCTGCTTGGCGCTGGTGTTGCTGGCCTGGCGCGTGTCGGAGAAGTCGATCTCGGTCAGCAACATCGCATCGCGCCGCGCCGAAGGCTTCTACTGGACCGCCGTGCTGTTCTCCAACACGCTGGGCACCGCGCTGGGTGACTTCCTCGCCGACGATTCCGGGCTGGGCTTCACCGGCGGCGCACTGCTGATCGGCAGCCTCATCGCGCTCACCGCACTGGCCAGCCGCATCAAGGGCATCAACCGGGTCATCCTGTTCTGGATCGCCTTCGTGCTCACCCGCCCGTTCGGCGCCACCTTCGGCGACCTGCTCACCAAGCCGCTGGAAAAGGGCGGCCTGGGCTTCGGCACGGTAGGCTCGTCGCTGGTGCTGTTCACCATTCTCGCCACACTGGTGGCACTGCCGATGTTGCAGCGCAAAGCGCAGCCGGCAAACTAGCGCGCCGTCCAGCCCCCATCCACCGGCAGCGCCGTGCCGGTAATCTGTGCCGCAGCGTCCGAGGCCAGGAACACCACCATCCCGCCCAGCTGCTCGGGCGTCACAAACTGCAACGACGGCTGCTTCTCGGCCAACAGCGCGCGCGCGGCGGTTTCCTGATCCGTGCCCTCGCGCTCGGCCAACGCGGTGATCTGCTGCTCGACCAGCGCCGTTCGCACCCAGCCCGGGCAGATCGCATTGGCGGTAATGCCGGTGCCCGCATTCTCCAGCGCGGTCACCTTGGTGAACCCGATCACGCCATGCTTGGCTGCCACATAGGCCGACTTGTTCACCGAGCCTACCAGCCCGTGTACCGATGCAATGTTGATGATGCGGCCGGCGCCCTGCCGCTTCATGTGGGGCAAGGCCGCTGCCGTGGCATGGAACACCGCCGACAGATTCAGCGCCAGGATCGCATCCCACTTCTCGACCGGGAACTCCTCGATCGACGCCGTGTGCTGGATGCCTGCGTTATTTACCAGGATGTCGATGCGCCCCATCGTCGCGACGGCAAGCTCAATCATCCAGCGCACTGCCTCGCCACGGGAAAGATCGGCGCCGTCATGCGCCACGCGCACGCCGAACTCGGCTTCCAGTTTGGAACGGATGCGTTCGATTTCCGCCGCATCGCCGAAGCCGTTCAGCACGATATCGGCACCTTGCCGCGCCAGCGCGGTCGCAATGCCAAGACCGATACCACTAGTGGAACCGGTAACCACCGCAACCTTTCCAGAGAACATGGGGGAGCTTCCATCGGGCATGGGCCACCAGTGTAGCGTCACCGTCCGCCGCACCCACTTCCTACGCGTCAACGTCCAATGAATACGCCAACAGGAACTCCCTGGCGTACTCATTCCCGCCCTGCGCCGAAGCGCGGATCAGGTACACCGCACGCGGCACGTCGCTGGCGACTCCCTTGCCATGGAACAACGCCAGGCCAAACTCGTACATGGCCGACGGATAGCCGGCCTCCGATGCGCGCTCAAAATGCGCGGCCGCCCGCATGACATCCTGCTCGACGCGGTCACCGGTCAGCAGGCACAGCCCTACCGCATAGATTGCCGGGATATAGCCCTTCTCTGCGGCTCGCTTGAGGGTCGCAAAGCTGTCAGCCTCGGCATGTGCGTCGTCCTCCCCCACAGGCATCGAAGAAGAGAGGAACAACGCTTCGGCGCACCCGCGTGCAAGCTGCGGGGCCAACAGCCGCCGCGCCTGGGCAATGTCACCACGGTCGAGCACCGCATCGAAGTCGGTCGTGAGCTGGGTTGGCATGTTCGTCATGGCGCAGGTGTCCTTCCTATTCGCGGGCATCCGTTCGCCCCATTGGGATTATGCATGCGCAATGCCGTACATTCCTCCAGCCCACGAGGAATGGCGACCCAATGATCTGACTCGTGGGCCAAATCGACACAACCCATTTGCTTATACGTTGTCGCAAATAGCATTGGACCCACCAGGGCATGTGGGGATACTCTCGAATCTACGTGGATCTGCCCAAAAGGTGACAATCTTGACCCTTTCCTCTCCGCCCGTTCCAGCCAAACTCCGGGAAATGCTCAAGGACTATCCGGAACATATCGAACGACTGCAGGAAGTACTGAATCGATCAGCCGAACGATCACGACAGATTCCTTTAATGCCGTTCGACGACGCGATCTCTGCATTGGAAGGCAGGCTCGGAACGTTCATCATGGAGGCACGGAGTGAGCTTGCCGCTGCCGAAGCGGCTGGGAATCCCCAGGATATTGCCAATGCACTTGAAAAAGAACGGTTAATGCTTAGGGCGCGCCTACAAAGCCAATGGATAGGAGATGAGTCGATGTACTCCTATTTTCAGGAGCTAGAGCGTTGAGTTCAGCCGATTGGAGCCTCGCGCCCCAGGCGCATGCGCAGGTGTTTGCGGAAAAGGTGCTTCCCCATAGTGGTCTGGACAGTACCACTCCTCAGGAGCGCCCCAAGGCAATTGTACTCGCTGGACAGCCAGGCGCAGGTAAGAGCGGGGTTGCCGGTGCTGCGATTCGAGAGCTTGCTGGTGATGCCATTCCCATCGATCCCGACGCGCTGCGGGAGATGCACCGTGACGCTCCGCAGCTTGTCCAGCAGCACCCATACACCTGGTCAGGGCATACTCACAGCGATGCCAGCCAATGGGCAAAAGAGCTGCGATCCCTGGCAGTCGAGGGCCACAGGAATCTCATCCTCGATACGACACTAGGAAATGGCGACGCCGCAGTTAATCTGATCAAGAATCTCCAGGCCAAGGGCTACGAAGTGGAGATTCGGGGAGTTGTCGCACATCGGTTGGAAAGCGAGCTTGGTGTCGACCGAAGGTTTACTGACAAGCTGGACGACGAAGGCTTCGGCCGCTACGTCCCCGAAGATGTACGCAAACACGTTTACGATGCCCGGCCCGGCAATCTGGACAAGGTCCAGGCCGAGACCGGCATCCAGATTCGGCTCTACGGACGCGAAGGCGCTCAGGTCTACGACAGTTATGCCGATACCCGCCTGCCGGGCGCAGCACTGGAAGCCGAACGCGAAGCTCGGCTGAAAGACCCTCGAATCACCCAATCATTGCGCGATGGCTGGCGCGCACAAGGCCGCTGGCACGCCGAGCTTGGGGACACCCTGCCCCTCAACGACAAGGTCAGTCCACCAACAGCGGCAGCCGTTTTCGATGAGCGCGCAACGCTCAAGGTTGTTGAAGGCATTACACCCAACATCCAGGAAGCACGCGTCATCGACCACACCATCCGCGTGCGTCCAAACATGGTGCGGGGCGCCGTCATCGGTGGCGCCGCAGCGACGGTCGTTGAAGCCGCGACGGAAGGAACAAGGATCGCCGACCTGTACGCACGCGACAACCGGACGGGCGCGGAAGCCGCGCTGCTGGACTTCGGAGCACGCAGCGTCGGCGGTTGGACCGGCGCAGTGGTGGGCGCCAAGGTCGGTACGCTGCTGGGCATCGAATCCGGCCCTGGTGCCATTGTCACCGGCATCATTGGTGGCGGGTTAGGCGCCTGGGGTGGCAGTGAGATCGTCGACTGGATCGAGAAGTACCAGATCAACAACCAGGCAGACAGCACCGGTAGGGTCTGGACGTTTGACCCGGCGCATCCCGAAAAGGGCTGGACGCACAGCGAGCGGGAGATCATCGGCACCGTCGGCACCCTGGCCGATCGCCCGATCTACGGCGCGTCTACACTGCTCACGGCCGACGCCGAATTGACCCAGCAACTGAACTACCAGGCCTCAAGCCGGGCCGTCGGGCTGCGGCTGTCCGCGCCGGATCAACCGATCAATCCCTTCAGCATCGCCGGCGATGCCAGCGATACGCCCAGCGCACTGCCACGCTCCTGGGAGCGCAATCCAGAAACCGGCGAATGGCGGCGCGAGGTCGTCCATCAGGTCCTCGAACACGGCATCAAGAACACCACGGTCGAAGTAGCCGACGCCACCAAGGCTGCCCAGCTTGATGACGCCGCACAGGGCATCATGGCCTTCAACGCCGCCCGTAGCTCGGCGGCCTTTGCCAAGCAGTACGAGCAGGCCTACACCGCCCAAGGCTGGTCCCAGTACGGAGCTATTCCGGATGAAGTGATCTGGGCCCAAGACCATCCCGATCACGTACTGGCATCCGATGGACGCACCTATCAGCAACAGGGCGACGGCGAATGGCTGCATGACGGCTGGATCTACGATTCGCTCGCCGAGGGCAACATCCGCGACGAGTTGAACCGAACCTATCCGCAGATCCGCGCCATCCAACAGATGGAGGCGCCGGTACCCGGCGCCCACGAACGCAGTATCGAGGCACTGACCGTCAACGAACGCGAAGCCCGTGACCAGGCCATGCAGGAAGCCAATCGACTGGGTGTCGCTGCACCGCAAGCGCAGCAGGTTGCCGCCGCTGCCGTGGCTGAGGTTCGCGGCGAGCACGCCGAAGAACGGCTGACGCCACAAGCCGTGATCGATGCGCACAGCGTTGAACGCGCTGCACTGTCGCCCAACACATCACCCTTGGTACAGGAGCATCGCGCTCCTGCGCCTGCAGCGCCGACGCCTTCGGATCGTGTGGAATCCGTGCAGGAACCGGCTCGCCGCGAAGCACCACGACGGGAGCCGATCGCGGCCGCTGCAACGCAACCTGCACCGGATGAGTCAAGCGAGCGGCAAGCGCATACCGAGGCAAATCCTCCTGCGCACCCGATGCCGGCAGCCCCTGTGCCGTCACCCGGCATTCCCTCCGCTGAGCGATCTCCCGCGCAGCCAGAAGTGAGTGCGTTACCTACGTCGGATGTCGGGCATCCCGCTCCTGCGCAGGAGCCCGTTGCGGCTCACACCCACTCCCCGGCCCCGCCGATCCAGACCGAAGTGGCTGAAGCCGCGCCGGTTGCTGCTCGCCTCCACGAAGCCGAAGCGACGCCAGCGCAGATCCAGCCGGAGTCAGACGTTCCAGCCACCCTCGCAGCAGCCGAGCCCGCTGCGCCCCCGCTGATAACAGACGCCGCGCCCAAGGTTTCGGAGCACGAGCTTCCTTACGCGCCACCACCCGTGGAAGCACCGCAGGCACCACCCTCAAGCGCAACGGCCCAGCAAGAACCCGAAGCGCCGCCCGCACCCCTGCTGCCTACCCAGCCTGAGCATCCCGATCACGCCCTCTACCAGCAGGTGCGCGAAGGCGTAGCCACGTTGGATGCAAAGCACGGCCGCACCTTCGACGAAGCCAGCGAGCGCATGACTGCCAGCCTGCTGGTGTTGGCCAAGGACAACGATCTGGATCGCGTGGACCACGTACTGCTGAGCAACGCCACGGCAGACAAACCGGCCGGTCACACCCTGTTCGTGGTGCAGGGCGAGCCCAGCGACCCGGCACACCAGCGCGCAGCAATGCCGACCGAACTGGCTGCGCAGACCACGGTGGAAGAATCCATGCAGCAGTTCGACGCCGTCAGCCGCGAAGCGCAGCAGCGCGCCATCGCCAACCAGCTTGAGCAGCAACTGGAAGATCAGCGCGTGCAGCAGGATATCCAGATCCGCGCCGCCAGCATGGGCTGAGTGGGTCAGACACGTGCGAGATCATTCACAACAACCCACCCTCCTGGCCCCTCTGTTTGCCAATCGGCGCCACTGATATCGCCGCACAATCAGAAGAACAGACCCGCCCGCTCAACGGTCGCCAGCGGATTGGCCTTCCGCACCGCCTCCAGGAAGAGCAGGAAATCGCGGTTGAACAGCGTCAGGTTGTTGGTGAACGTAACGCACTTTCTGCCCGATGCCTTGCTGAAGCACACCTGCCAGACATAGCGCCCGTAGATCCTGTCGGACGTTCGTGTGACTGAGGTGATCTGCGAGAGCGGAACGGCCGTAGGCACCGGCCCACGCCGCAGGTAGAAGGATTCTGTATCAAAGAAATAGTGCTCCCGATCCTCTTTTCCATCCACCATCACCAGGGTCATGGACGTGCCGGAAATCCGGCGAGGGGAACTCAATCGCAGCTCTGATCCCAACGCAGAACGCGCGCTAGCTGACATTCGCCGAAGGATGAACCAAAGGGTCAACAACGGAAGCGCCGCAACGACAATGAAGCCTAAAGTCTTCAAAACAGTTTCCAGCGTGCTTGGCACACAGACCTCCAGGATGAACGTTCAGGCGATGCCCAAGTAGATCCACGCCGTGCGTGGATGACTCTCCCTCAACGCCCTTTCACTTCCAATGATCCGGCCCCAAAAACGGCAGGCTCAACACAAACACCGGAACCGCCACCGGCACCAACGCTGCACCCAGCACCTTCCCGGCCGCCGTTCCAACCCCCGGCTTGTCCGTATCGTCCGGCCGGATCCGCTCAGCCCGTGCGGTGATCGACTGCGGCAGCTTCGCCTTCGCGGCCAGCACCGCGGCATCCGGCAACGTCACCCGTTCGCCGTCACTCTCGAACAGCGCGCTGTAGTAGCTACCGCCCTGCCTGGAAAGATTGCAGTCCGGGTTGGCCGCCAGTTCGTAGCGGGTCCGGGCTTCAAGGATGTACGGCTGGCGCGTCAACGCAGCGATGGCCTTGGCCACCCGCGGGCTGATCTCCAACCGCTCCAGCTTGAACTGCGCCGCCTGTTCCGGCGTCACCTGCTCCGGCCGCAGCAGCAGCGCGTAGCTGCCATGCACCTTGGTCCTGTCGGCCGGCACGCGCCAGTCCTCACGGAAGTACAGCTGCGCGCAGACCACCGCCTCGCGCAGCGGGCTGTCCATCAAGGCGCGGTAATCACGGAACGGCGCGGCGTCGAAGCGCATCGGCTCGTCATAGACCGGCAGCAGGTACAGCTTGCCGTCGTTGGCCACGAACGCGCCGGTAATCTCGCGATTGGAATGGTGGTAGTCCGGCCCGCTGGCGCAGCCAGACAGCAGGCCAAGGCACAGGGCGGAGAGAATGAAGCGGATGGACGTTCGCATGTCGTAGTGATTGGCTTCCCTGGAAAACCGGCCCCGCCCCGAAGGACGAAACCAGTCCGCCATGGTGCCACGGCGCCGCATGCGGTGCAGAACCCGCCCTACTTCAACCGCTCCACCAACCGCTGCCCCACCTCCAACGCCGAGGCCGGGTTCTGCCCGGTAATCAGCTCGCGGTCCACCACCACATGCCCGGTCCACGGCGTGGTGTTGCTGCTGAACTTCGCACCCGCCCGCTGCAACGCGGTCTGCGGGTAGAACTTCATCTCACCGCCACCCAACATTGGCTTGGCCTGCTCTTCTTCCTGGTTGCTGATCACCGTCATCTGGTAGCCGCTGTAGATCCACTTCGGCGTAGCCGGCGTCACCCCCGCTTCCAGTTTCTCCACAAAACCACCCGCATCCGGCAGCGTGGACAGCAGCGCGATCGGCCCGTGGCAGACCAGCGCCGTGGTCTTGTTGCGCTGGTGGAAGTCGGCCAGCAGCCGGCCCAGCGCCGGGCTCTTCAGCAGGTCCTGCATCGGCGCGTGGCCACCGGGAATGTAGACCGCATCGAACCGCGCGTAGCCCTGCTGCTCAATGCGCGCCAGGCTGACCACCGGCGAGGCCGTCGGCGAGGTCAGCGCCAGTTTCTCCAGCAGTTCCTTGTGCAGTTGCAGCTGCGCGGCATCGTTGCCGAAGTAGGCCGGCGTCACCGAGGACGCGTCCACGGTCGGCGCCCGCCCCTGCGGCGTGGCGAAGGTCACTTCGTGGCCCGCGTCCAGCAGCAGCTTGACCGGCTGCATCAACTCGTTGAGATAGAAGCCGGTGGACAGCACCTTGCCGTCCTTCAGGTCCAGGTGGTTTTCGTCGGACAGCACCACCAGCACGTTGGCGGCATGCGCGCCGCTGGCGGCCAGGGTCAGGGCCAGCGCTGCGGCCAGCCGGGTCATCAGGTTCATGGGGAGCTCCTATCGGGGAATGGCCGCCACTTTATTCATCGCCCCAGCGGCGATAAATTGGCCGCATCGCAAAACATCTGTTCCCCGGAGAGCCAAATGAGCCGCAAGTTCGACTACCTGGGCGATGTGGAGGTGTTCCTGGCGGTGGTCGAGCACGGCTCGTTCACGGCCGGCGCGGTGGCGCTGTCCACCACGCCCTCGGTGCTGAGCCGCGCGGTCACCCGCCTGGAAGCGCGGCTGGGCCGGCAACTGCTGCAGCGGACCACCCGGCGCGTGGGTCTGACCGACGCCGGGCGGCTCTATCTGGAACAGGTGCGCACCGCCTTCGGCCTGCTGGACGACGCCGAGCGCGACGTACTGGCCCAGGATGGTGCGCTGGCCGGCCGCGTGCGCCTGAGCGTGCCCACCACCTATGGCCACTACCGGCTGCCGCCCGTGCTGGCGCGCTTTGCGCAGCAGTACCCGCAGGTGCAGGTGGAACTGAACATCACCAACCGCAACGTGGACCTGGTGGCCGAAGGCTTCGACCTGGCCATCCGCCTGGGCCAGCTGCCGGACAGCGGGCTGGTGGCGCGCAAGTTGGAGGACGCCCCACTGCTGCTGGTGGCCGCGCCGGAGTACCTGCAGCGCCGGGGTACGCCGCAGACGCTGGACGACCTGCAGCGGCACCTGTGCCTGCCGTTCGTGATGCCGCGAACTGGGCGACTTGCGCCGTGGATCTTCCGCGACGGCGGTCACGACGTGGACTGGCTGCCGCGCTCCTCCATCGAGACCTCCGACGATGTGCTGGGCGTGGTGTCGCTGGCCGAACAGGGTATTGGCATCTGCCAGAGCTATGAGTTCATCGTGCGCGAGCGGTTGCAGCGCGGGGAGCTGGTGGAAGTGCTACCGCAGCTGCGGGGGCGGTCGCGGCCGTTCTCGGTGATCTATGCGCCGCATCGGCGGCAGTCGGCGGCGGCGCGGGCGATGATTGAGTTGTTGGTGGGGAATGCGGGTGAGGATCGCGCTGGCTGAAGCCCCAAGGCTCGCTGGCGTTGTCGGGATTGAACCGATTTTCGGGGTGTGCGGCTGGTCGCGCGCCGTTGCTTGGCAAGGCTCACTAAGAACTGTTGCAAAGAAGGCTGTCGCCCTATTCGCTTGTGGCGTGGGCGATTGCGCCACTTTGATTCGCCATCAGCAGAGTAGCTGCGCGAATGCGTCTGCTCGCGTCGCGTGCTGCATGAATGGTGCGTGCAACAATAGTTCTTCGCTCTCGGATTCCGCGATTCCTTCGCGAATTTCTATTGGCATTCGAAGCGGCTGCGTAAACACCATGACGTGCCACCGACAACGGGTGGCAGCGGGCGTCCAAACCCGAGACAGATAGTTGTTTACGCTTGCCCGTCGGCACCGTCCTTAACCGGTGCCGGCGGGCAATCCGTCGGCCTTTATGGCGGGCGGTGCGTGGGGGTCTTCGGACCCGCCGGTTATTGACAACTGTCTGTCCCGGTTTGGAACCCGCACCGTCCGCCACCTCTTCGCGGTGGCGCTGTTAAGCACAGCCACGGAAGCCGACGCCATGCACGAATCCGACACCTTCTCTTCGTACACCGTTGTTGAACCCATCAACGACGACACTCCCCTGCCCGACCTGAACTCCCTGCTCGGCATCCTCAAGCGCATTCGCGCGGGTGAGGGCGCCGACGGGCTGCCCTGGCCAGAAACCGATGTGTCACCCGGCCGCCGCGTGAGCCTTGCGAAGACCGAGCGCGCGTTGGTGGGGCTGCTGACAGTGCTGGAACTACTGCACGCCGCCGACCGCTGCAGGGTGGCAGCGGAGCCAGAGCGGCATTTGGATGAGGGGGTGGTCGATGGGCTGTTCCTAGCTTGCCGGGGGCTGGTTGAGTGGGCGTGTCGGGAGGTTAGGCCGGACTAGGGCTGCAAGCCCCACGAGACAGGGCGACTGACCACCGCCCTTCCCCACATAAGCTATTCGCGTACGCTAGGCGGCCCAATACACCTCGAACAGCAAATCCACAATGGTTTTTCTCCATCGTCGGCCCGCACCGCATAGGCTTCCTACCCTTGCAGCCAACGACTTCGACATCCCACTCAGCCGGCGATCGTTACGGAAACCAACCTCTATTCTGCAGATCGCGAATAATTTCGAACGTCTGCATACCCCTTAACTATTCCGCGCTACGCGCTCAGAAACGGAAGACTAGTTTAGTTTCTTTGAAATGTAATCCGCCCGAGCCCTGAACGCCTTTTCCTGCGCATCCTTTAGCGCACTACGGACTTCGTCCAGATATCGTCGACCGCGCGGACTTCGGGCAGCCTCATCAATCAGCGACAACGCGAGGCGTCCCTCGTCTGCCAGTCGCCCAAATACACCAGGATCTAGGTGATTGCTGACGAACAGATCGACAACGGTGTCCCTCAAACGCGAGCAATTGCTCCAGCCAAACAAGCCCCCCCAGTTTAACCGATCGGTCACCAGCCTCTCTGCCTCCCAAGGCAGCCGCCCTCGCTCCAATGCACGATAGACAGCTTCATAGGATTGATGAACAAGCTCGGAGCGGGAGCGAGAGCTGGGGCCGAGAGCTCTCGACATGAGAAAAGCTGAGAAGAAGTCTTCCTCGATTTGGTCAAGGCGACCGCGAGCGCCCCGCGTTGCCATAACCCAAGGATCTTCACCGAGCTCGTTCGGCACAGAATCGGGATTAAGAAACTTCGCAAGCGCTACCAGCACCTCACGCCGCGATATTCCACCCGAAGACAGCACTGTCGCCACTCTGTCTGGATCGCTCGCGAGCTCTCTCAACCACACCTCAAGCAATGGCCCGCTTATCCGTCCGATAATGGAAGCCAGCGTCCCGCTGTTCATGCGTGAGATCATGATCGAAGGGGCAGCCTCGATGCCGGCCTCGATCAGCGCAGGGACTACCAGAGGAACCTGATCGTCCCCAATTCGCTCAAGAAGATCCAAATCTGCCTGTTTACCACGCCAGAAATCTGCGCTCTCCATTAAATCCGGCCGCACGGAAGCTACTCGCGAACTGAGCTCCGGATTGGACTCTAAGCCCAGGATAAGGTCCTCCGCAGTCATCGAAAGTAGTAAATCCATCAATTGCTCAGTGAGATCGACCTTCGCATCAATAATGGTGAAGAATCTGCTTGGTGACCTGCGCCAGAGAGAGGTGAAGGCATTAACAGACACATGCGCGTCCCTCGATACCGCACCTTCCTTCATCGCCTCAACTACAAAGTCGAAGACCTTCTCATCAAGCTGGTCAATCTCTTCAATTGCGTACTTGACCACCATCGAGCGAACGGACCGGGCTTGACTCTTGCCGAGTCCATCAAGAGCATCGATCGCCGCTATGAGGTCGGGGCGGTCCCCTGAGAAAAGGGCGCTGTGCAAGCGACAGAGAGGGAGCATTGCCTGGCGGCCACCATCAACATCGCCGCCCGCCCTTCTCAGGAACTCGCGCAACTTCGTCTCATCCAATCCTTCAAGATCACGAACGAGCACAGCCAGCGCGTTTTCGCATTCGATATCCTGCGGCAGAACCGCTCCCGGAAAACGAGATCTCGCGCTGCGATCGAGATCTGGGACAAGCTGGACGTCAAGTCGAACTCCCTTGCTGGAGCGATCCATACCGGCCAACGTGCAAAAGCCAAAAGTTCGACGCAGTCTTGGCCATTGCTGCATCCATATCGCGAAGAGGAGATCTTCATCCTCGGCGGTGTCTTCTGCAATAGCTATTACTTGCTGTGTAGAAGCAGCGTAGACGGCGTTCAAGATAGTTCGAGCGCGATGACCGCGTACTTTCGGCGGCCGGAGCGGCCCTGCAGGCAATTCAATTGGTGCCGCGTAGCCTTCCTTAGAATCCAACTTCGATGGGCGCCGAAACGCCGCGAGTAGGTCGTCACTCGAGGTGAGCGTCGCGAGATCGGTATTCTCGACTATGAGCGAATGCGTCCAGACGCAGCCAGGTCGCGGCATCTCTGGGGCAGCCCAAGTCCTGGCCAGCACGTAACGACCGCTTCCGTCCAGCGGGTAGCCCGTAAGATAGCCCGATGGCCCAGGCCGAACGCCGGCACCTGAGAGATCGCTCATCACAACCATAGTGCGAGCTTCAGCACTAGACAGTGACATCGAGCCGGCGATCATCCTGTGTCCGTCACTGTAGCCGTGGAGAACTTGGTGAATCTTCCGTGACATTATCGGATCAGCCAGTCCAATGGAGCCGTGATATCGGTGCTGGCTACCTTCCCATCAGTCACCTTTATCCTGTCAGAAGGCCTGCCGAGCTCACGCAGAGCCTCGGTTTCAGGCAATACCTCATTAGAGTCGGCGTCCTCATATACTCCCCCTTGCGCGCTCAATCCCCACACCCGCCAGGTCCACGGATCACGAGCGTTTCTCAGATATTGGTCGAGAAGCGGCAAGTGAACACTCAGCACCTCCTCGGGTTCCATGCCCTCTCCTTCCACTACATCCCACGCGGTAATTAGAACGGCTAGCTTGCGAGCTCCGACATCTAAGGTACCCGACATAAGAAATTGAAGGAGCTCCACGACTTGGACTTGCGTCGGGGCAAGTTCCGCCCTCCAGTCGACTGCCTCGGCTGCTTCAGGCGCAAGGCCAATCCTAGCCTGAATCGCGTTCTGCTCGGCGATCCACACGGGGAAGCGGATCATGTCCCCATTTACGACGAGCACGATGGCTGGTGCGAGCAAAGTCGCACGCATCATTTCATCTAACTCCCGCCGCTCCCACATGCGACTAAACTCTTCGCCCGGGGAGTCAGGAAATGAAACTTCGACGATACGTCCGGCGCCGTCACTTAATCGCATGCTAACGGACCTTGTGCCGGCAAGCTGGGTCCGCTGCTGACGCTTTCCCGACCGCCATCGTTTGGCGAGCGAATTCAAATGTTCGTAGTTTCCTTGGTTCAGGCCCGCGAAGGTCAGACTAGTTGAGGCGCCTTTCTCCCGCACCATGTGCCATACGGCGGCCAGTAGAGTGGTCTTTCCCGATCCAGGCAGACCAATAATCGCGACGTCAGAAGCCGCCTCGTTCATTACTTTGCCTCCACGATGTCGAGAAGGTCCATCAAGCGAGTGCTCTGGTTCCGACTCGGGTCTGCCGGTGGCGGGCTCACGGCAGGGCGCAGCCAAAAACGAAGGAGCCTGTCTACGCCCAACCCTCTCTGGACATCCACAATGTTCCGCGGAGACGCCGCGATGACAAATGACTCAATCTCACCGAAGTAGGCGTTGTAGTCTTCCATGATTCCATCGAAGAGATTGGTGAAGTCGCCACTAACCCGCGCCGAATGGGCTGATGCCAACACGATATCCTGCTTAGTAAGGACAACAGCCAACCGACACCCGCGTCGAACCGCACCAGCCTCAACAAGTGCACCAACCATCTGCGAGGTGATTGCCATTGTCTCGTGACGATGCGCGGAAGAGGCGAGATGCTCACCGTTCACAAGTACTGTCAGCACGTCGGCGCGCCGAAGTTCAAAGAGACCCGAAGAACGCCCAAGATCATCGGCTACCGCCAGATAGTCTTCGCCCGAGCGGTCAGCGATGAAGAGCGATACAAGCTCGCCCTCCTTGGGCCGGAGATCGAGATGAAAGAACGTTGCATCTGCGCCCGCACTGGTACGCTCCATATGCGGCATGTCTCTTCGCGAAGAGGTTCGAGCGTTGTGGCATACCTTCTCGAAGCCGACCAATGTCGAAGATCCCGCAAAACCAAAGCCGTCGATCGGGCCACTCTGGAGAAGATCGTAGACGCTCGCAATTAAGCTCGTCTTGCCGGCGTCATTTGGCGCGACGATGCCGACAGCGCATGATGATCTCCGCCGCTGCAGACTAGAAGCATCAGTGCGGGCAAGCGTCTCACCAAGGGGGAGTGGAAGGACCTTCGCTTCTTCGCGTCGAGAGTCCGGCTCATAGACTTCCTTAATAGCCTCAACATCCAGCATCGACACGTGAGGACACTCATCCAGCGCAAAGCCTTCAACGCAGCGCCCATCCTCGTCAAATTTGCACTCGGCATTGGCGCAGCGTGCAGTTTGCCCCGACATTTTCTCAGGACTCCACGTTCAGGAAGATGTGCTCACGATAGAAAAGCTCTGCCAGCTTGGAAGACGGAAGCTGAGCCTCCAGTGAGAGCCCAGTAAGACTCGACCAACCGGCCTGCCATGCATCTGTGGAACCCATCTCAGAGCGCTGCTCCAGTGCGAAATGGATCGGCGTCGTTGCAGGTGATACGAGCTGCGAAGTAGATACCGACTTCGCCCATGCAGCGTCCACGGTATTGACAGCGTCGATGAGTCTGACC
>NZ_JASJSI010000129.1:0-11468 GCF_030237085.1 Stenotrophomonas maltophilia group sp. Smal32 | reverse complement strand
TGCGTGGATGAATTTCTGTCAGATATCGAGATCAATCTGGGGTCGGATCCATTTTCCTGTGGAAAACGGATCCGACCCCGTGCCATTCCGACAACTCGCGGAAAACTGTCGAAGGCGGGGTGGGTCCGGTTGAGGGGGCGTGAGCCGCATGGATGCGGCGACCGAGCTTACATGGACGTACTTGCAGCGTCCCCCTCAACCGGACCTACCCCGCCTACCCACGGATAGCCAGCTTTTGCTGTTGCTTCGGCTTCGGCTTCGGCTTCGGCTTCGGCAGGTGCAGGGCTGCAAGCCCTGCCGAACACCCCCTACCGCCGGGGAGCCAGCTGCTCCAGCAGTTCCCAGGACTTCAGGCCCTTGGCCCCCAGATGATGGGCCAGCACCCGCCGCATCGGCAGGCGCAGGCTGGCCAGGTCGGCCGCATCGGGCTCCTCGTCGGCCGCCAACGCCAGCAATGCCGAGCCGGTGGCGGCGGCGCGGCGCTCGCCGCCGCGCTCGCTGAGCAGTCGTTGCGGCCCTTCCTGCGGGTCCAGTTCGTAACGTGCCGCCGGGTCGATCGGCTGGCCGTCGCTCGAACTGTCCAGTTCGAAGCCCAGGCCCAGTGCGGCCAGCAGTTCGCGCTCGAAGCGACGCAGGGTCCAGGCCAGGCCGGCACCCACCGCCAACCGCGCGCGCGCTTCGCCATAGGCCAGATACAACTCAGGCAACGGGTCCTGGCGAGGGGCCAAGCGCAGGGTCAGTTCACTCAGGTAGAAGCCGGCCAGCATCGCCTGGCCGACCAGCCGCGGTGCGGCATCCAGCGCCTCGGCGCCACGCAGCTGGGCCAGTTCACCGCGCTGCTGGGCACTGAAACGGATCCACTGCAGCGGCTGCAGGGCGGCACGCAGCACCTGCCCCTTCGCGGTTGAAACACCACGCGCGAGCAGGCCGATGCGGCCATGCTGCGCGCTCAACAGCTCAACCAGCAGGCTGGTCTCGCGGTAGGCCCGTGCATGCAGCACGAAGCCGGTGTCGTCCTCGATCATCATCGAAGCGACCGCAATGACTTACTCGTAACCGAAGGCCTTCAGCGCGGCCTCGTCATCGGACCAGCCTTCGCGCACGCGCACCCAGGTCTCAAGGAACACCTTGGCCCCGAACAGACGCTCCATCTGCAGGCGGGACTTGGCACCGATCTCCTTGAGGCGGGCGCCGCCCTTGCCGATTACGATCGCCTTCTGGCCTTCGCGCTCGACCCAGATCACCGCACCGATGCGCAACAGGTTGCCGTCCTCGGTGAAGCGTTCGATCTCAACGGTGGTGGCGTACGGCAGCTCTTCGCCGAGCTGGCGCATCAGCTGCTCACGTACCAGTTCGCCGGCCAGGAAACGCTGGCTGCGGTCGGTGATCTCGTCCTCGCCAAACATCGGCGGCGCTTCCGGCAGCAGCTTCAGTACGTCGCGCACCAGTGCTTCCAGGCCGTTGCGCTTCTGCGCCGAGATCGGATGCACGGCAGCGAAATCACGGCCCTCGGTCACCTGCTGCAGGAACGGCAGCAGCGCGCCTTTTTCCTTCAGACGGTCGATCTTGTTGACCACCAGCACCACCGGAATGCCGGCATCGCGCAGCACATTGAAGGCCAAGCTGTCTTCTTCATCCCAGCGACCGGCCTCGATCACCAGCAGGCCGGCATCGACACCCTCCAGCGAGCCGCGCGCGGCACGGTTCATCACCCGGTTCATCGCCCGCTTCTGCACCTTGTGCAGGCCGGGGGTGTCGACCAGCACGAGCTGGCCTTCCGGATAGGTGGCGATACCCAGCAGGCGATGGCGCGTGGTCTGCGGGCGGTTGGAAACGATGCTGACCTTGGCGCCGACCAGGGCATTGGTCAAGGTCGACTTGCCCACGTTCGGGCGGCCGATGACGGCCACGCTGCCGCAATGATGGGGAGTTTGTTCGCTCACTTGGAATCCAGTTGTTCTAGGACGGCCGCAGCCGCCTGTTGTTCGGCAAGCCGCCGCGAGGCGCCTTCGCCCTCGGTGCTGGCGGCCGGGTCGGCTACGTTGCAGCGTACCCGGAAGTGCTTGGCGTGGTCGTCACCGGATTCTGACACCAGTTCATACTGCGGCAACGCCTTTTGTCGGGCCTGCAGCCATTCCTGCAGGCGGGTCT
The DNA here is from genome assembly GCF_030237085.1 of Stenotrophomonas maltophilia group sp. Smal32. Classification (NCBI taxonomy): domain Bacteria; kingdom Pseudomonadati; phylum Pseudomonadota; class Gammaproteobacteria; order Lysobacterales; family Lysobacteraceae; genus Stenotrophomonas; species Stenotrophomonas maltophilia group sp. Smal32. Next base: position 9,317 of record NZ_JASJSI010000129.1, on the reverse strand, counting down.
TGGGGTCCTTCTCGGGGCGGCCGGAGGCCGGCAGCGCCTCGATCGAAGCGCTGAACCAGGGCAGTACCACCGCCCGGCAGGCCTCGAAGCCGGCATCCAGGTAGATCGCAGCCACCACGGCTTCCACCGCGTCGGCCAGGATCGAGTCGCGGCGATGGCCGCCGGACTTCATTTCGCCCGGGCCCAGGGTCAGCCGCTCGCCCAGCTGCAGGGTGCGCGCGATCACCGCCAGCGCGCCTTCACGCACCAGCTCGGCACGGGCACGGGTCATCGCCCCTTCGTCGGCCTTGGGCCAGCGTCGGTACAGCGCCTCGGCCGCCATCATGTTGACGATGCTGTCACCGAGGAACTCCAGACGCTCGTTGTGCGGCGCACCGGCACTGCGATGGGTCAGCGCCTGCTTGAGCAGGGCCGGATCGCCGAAGGGATGACCGATGAGGTCGCCGCGTTGGATGAATTTACTGGGCACCGCTTCGTGTCAGGTCCTGGGAAGAATCGAATTTGCCAACCACATCGAGGTTGCCGATCAGCTGGCGACGCACTTCGTAGTTGACCTTGAGGGTCCAGCCATTGTCGCGACGGTCGAACTTCACGTTGGCCGGCTTCACATTGTCCGAGTAGTTGATGTACAGGCGCTTGAAGAACAGGTCCTGGATGCGCGACGGCTCCATGCTGCCCACGCCCGGCTCGTTGGCCAGGCTCTTCATCGCCGAGCGCACGGCGTAGTACTCCTGGTACATCGGGAACAGCTTCATGCCGATGTAGAGGAAGAAACCCACCACGATCAGGACCGTCAGGAACGAGGTCAGGGTCATGCCACGCTGCGTGTTCATCGTCTTCATTGCGTTCTCCCCAGATACGCGCTGGATGTGAAGGTACTCGGTTGATGCCCGGTCAGTTGATGCTCGAGCCGATCCGCGACGGCTCGAAGCCATCCTTGCAGAACCAGCCCTGGCAGTTCAGCCAGATCAGGAAGGCCTTGCCGCGCAGGTTCTCTTCCGGCAACAGGCCCCAGAAACGGCCGTCGTCGCTGTTGTCGCGGTTGTCGCCCATCACCAGGTACTTGCCGGCCGGCACGGTCCACTGGCCCTGGCCACGCGGGTAGTCGGTCTCCAGCACCGTGTGGGTGCGGCCCGGCAGGTGCTCGACCAGGAGGTTGGCGCCTTCGCCCTGGCCCTTGTGGCCGGCGTAGATGCCCTTGTTGTCGTACTTCAGCGGCTCGCCATTGAGGGTCACGCCGTCGCCTTCGAAGACCACGGTGTCACCCGGCACGCCGATCACGCGCTTGATGAAGTTCTCGCCCTTGGCCGGGTCGTTGTCGCTGTGGCCGGGGAAGTGGAACACCACCACGTCGCCACGCGAAGGCTCGCCGAACGGCACGATCTTGGTGTTGCTGATCGGCAGGCGCAGGCCGTAAGAGAACTTGTTGACCAGGATGAAATCGCCGATCAGCAGGTTCGGCATCATCGAGCTGGACGGGATCTTGTACGGTTCGGCAATGAAGCTGCGCACGATCAGCACGATCGCCAGCACCGGGAAGAACGCACGCGAGTAATCCACCAGCACCGGCTCGGAGTCGAGCAGGCCGGCGCGCTGGGCGCGACGCTTGGCGAGGTACAGCTTGTCCGCAAGCAGGATCAGGCCCGAGGCCAGGGTCAGCACGACCAGGAGGATCTCAAACAGTTTCATTCAGGGTCCTTTGCAACGTCACCGGACGACCGGCCCCGCAGGGCCGGTGCGGGATTACTTGTTGTCCATCTGCAGCACGGCCAGGAACGCTTCCTGCGGGATCTCCACACGACCGACCTGCTTCATGCGCTTCTTGCCTTCCTTCTGCTTTTCCAGAAGCTTCTTCTTGCGCGAAACGTCGCCACCATAGCACTTGGCCAGCACGTTCTTGCGCATGGCCTTGACCGTGGTACGGGCGATGATCTGCGAGCCGACGGCGGCCTGGATGGCGACGTCGAACATCTGGCGCGGGATCAGGTCCTTCATCTTCTCGCACAGCTCCCGGCCACGGCGGTCGGCATGGCTGCGGTGCACGATCAGCGACAGCGCATCGACCTTGTCGCCGTTGATCAACACATCCACGCGCACGAACGGGCCGGCGTCGAAGCGCACGAAGTGGTAGTCCAGCGAGGCATAGCCACGGCTGACCGACTTCAGCTTGTCAAAGAAGTCCAGCACCACCTCGGCCATCGGCAGCTCATAGCTGATCTGCACCTGGCTGCCCAGGTAGTTGATGCCGATCTGGCTGCCGCGCTTTTCTTCGCACAGCTTGATGATGTTGCCGATGTACTCCTCGGGGGTGAGCACGTTGGCACGGATGATCGGCTCGCGGATCTCCTCGACCTGGTTCACCGGCGGCAGCTTGGCCGGGTTGTCCATGTTGATGATCGAGCCATCGGTCTTCAGGACTTCATACACCACCGTCGGCGCGGTGCTGATCAGGTCCAGGTTGTATTCGCGCTCCAGGCGCTCCTGCACGATTTCCATGTGCAGCATGCCCAGGAAGCCGCAGCGGAAGCCGAAGCCCATCGCCTCGGAACTTTCCGGCTCGAAGCGCAGCGCGGCATCGTTCAGGCGCAGCTTGTCCAGCGCTTCGCGAAGGTCCGGGTAGTCCTCGGCGTCGACCGGGAACAGGCCGGCGAACACGCGCGGCTGCATTTCCTGGAAGCCGGGCAGCGGCTTCGGTGCGGGGTCGCCGGCCAGGGTCAGGGTGTCGCCGACCGGCGCACCGTGCACGTCCTTGATGCTGGCGGTGACCCAACCCACTTCACCGGCACGCAGCGCCGGCAGCACTTTCCGCTTCGGCGTGAACACGCCGACGTTGTCGACCTGGTGGTTGCGGCCGGTGGACATCACCTGCAGCTTGTCACCGGCCTTGATCTCGCCCTGCATCACGCGCACCAGCGAGACTACGCCTAGGTAGTTGTCGAACCACGAGTCGATGATCAGCGCCTGCAGCTTCTCGGTGTCGCGCGGCGTCGGCGGCGGGATGCGATGCACGATCGCTTCCAGCACGTCCTGCACGTTCAGGCCGGTCTTGGCGCTGACCGGCACGGCATCGGAGGCGTCGATGCCGATCACGGCCTCGATCTCGGCCTTGGCACGCTCGATGTCGGCGGTCGGCAGGTCGATCTTGTTGATCACCGGCACCACTTCCAGGCCCTGCTCCACCGCGGTGTAGCAGTTGGCCACCGACTGCGCTTCCACGCCCTGGGCCGCATCGACCACCAGCAGCGCGCCTTCGCAGGCGGCCAGCGAACGGCTGACTTCATAGGAGAAGTCGACGTGGCCGGGGGTGTCGATGAAGTTCAGGTGGTAGGTCTGCCCGTCCTTGGCCAGGTACGGCAGCGACACCGACTGCGCCTTGATCGTGATGCCACGCTCGCGTTCGATCGGGTTGGAGTCGAGCACCTGCGCTTCCATCTCGCGGGCCTGCAGGCCACCACAAAGCTGGATGATGCGGTCGGCCAGCGTGGACTTGCCGTGGTCGACATGGGCGATGATGGAGAAGTTGCGGATGTTCCGCATCGAATCAGAAGACATAGGTGGCGGCGGCGCGCGGCGTCGTCAGGGTAACGGTCGATTATCGCATGCCCGGCGCCCCGCCGCGAAAGCGGTCTCATCGGGGCGGGCCCGGAACGGCCGAAGCCCCGCCAGGGCGGGGCTTCGGGGGACGAACAAGGGCCGCGTGGGCGGCCCCGGGCGAGCCTTACTGGCCGGCCTTCACCGCCACGAAGGCGCTGTTGCCGTTGCCTGTGCGCACCAGCAGCATCACCACATCGTCCTTCTTGTAGCTGGACAGCGCCCGGTTCAGGGCCTCCATGCTGCCAACCGGGGTGCGGCCGACCTGCAGGATCACCATGCCCGGAGACAGGCCGGCATCACGCGCTGCCTGGCCCTTGACCCCGGTGATGCGCACGCCTTCGTTGCCATCCAGGCCGAGCTGCTTGCGCTGCGGCGCGGTCAGGTCGCTCACGTCCAGACCCAGCAGGGCATTGGCGCCGGCCTGCGGTGCCGCATCGGGCTTGGCGGCAGCGGCCGCACGAACATTGCCCTGCCCGTCTTCGTTCAGCGCCGTAAGGGTGGCGCTGAGATCGCGCTGCTTGCCGTCGCGGATCACGCCCAGGGTGACCCGGCTGCCCGGCGCCATCGCGCCGATCAGCGGCGGCAGGTCGGACCAGCTGTTGACCGGACTGCCATTGACCGAACGCACCACGTCGCCGATCTGCACACCGGCCTTCTCCGCGGCACTGCCCGGCACGATCTGGTTGACCAGCGCACCACGGCTGTCCGGCAGGCCCAGGCCCTGCGCCTTCAGCGCATCGATCGGTTCGACCACCGCGCCGAGCTGGCCGCGGGTGACCTTGCCACTCTTCTTGATCTGCTCGACCGCGCTCATCGCCAGGTCGATCGGGATCGCGAAGCTGATGCCCATGTAGCCGCCGGAGGCGGAGAAGATCTGCGAATTGATGCCGACCACCTCACCGCGGGTGTTCAGCAACGGACCACCGGAATTGCCCTGGTTGATCGCCACGTCGGTCTGGATGAAAGGCACGTAGCGCTGGTCGGCACCGCCGGTGCTGCGGCCCAGTGCGCTGACGATGCCGGCGGTGACGGAATGGTCGAGGCCGAACGGCGAGCCGATCGCGACAACCCACTGACCCGGCTTCAGCGTGTTGGAATCGCCCACGCGCACGGTCGGCAGGTTCTTGCCATCGATCTTCAGCAGCGCCACGTCGTACTGCTGGTCGCTGCCCACCACCTTGGCGTTGAACTCACGGCTATCGCCCAGCTTGACCTTCACGTCACTGGCATCGGCCACCACGTGGTAGTTGGTCAGCACGTAGCCATCGGGCGAAATGATGAAGCCCGAGCCCATGCCACGGCCCTTGATGCTGGGGCCGCCGTCCTGCCCACCTGGTCCCTGCCCCGGCATCGGGAAGTCCGGGCCAAAGAAGCGGCGGAAGAACTCCGGCATGTCGTCGTCACCGCCCATCGGGCCCCGCGAAGCCTGACGGTTGTTGCGGACGATGGTCGTGTCGACGTTGACCACACCCGGCCCGACCTGTTCAACAAGGTTGGTGAAATCGGGCAGGCCGCTGACCAGCGGCTGCGCCGGTACCCTCGGCGCGGCGGCCGGCGCAGCCTGGGTCGGGGCGGCCGGAGCCGGGGCCTGCGCGCAGGCCATCAGCGGCAGGGTCAGGGCCAGCAGGCCCATGGCCTGCGTGCGGAGTCGGGGAGTCATCGGACGGCAACCTCCGGATCGGATGGAAAGAGGAATACGGGCCCCGCCGATGGCGGGGCGTGAAGGCGCCCGGCTCAGTCGCGCGGGCGCGGCGGCAACGGCAGGTCGTCCTGCAGGCGCGGCTCGAACGGGTAGAACGCGGCGCCACCGGTATGGGCCGGGAAACTGGCATTGAGCGCGCCGCCGGCGGCAGGCGCCAGGCTGGAACGCGGCCACGGCCGGGCCTGCAGCCCACTGACCTCACCAAACGGCATGTCGCGGCCGGCACTGGCCGGTACGGTCGGGATCAGCGGCGCCTGCGCAGCAGCCACCGCGCGCTGTGGCACGTCCTCGCGCTGGGCGGCACGCGCGGCCTGCTGGCTGCGGGTGGCACTGGCGCGGCGGCTGTCCTGGCGGCGACTGGCAGCGGCCATCGCCAGGGCGGGAGCCGCCGCCACGGCCATCGCCGCAGTGTCTGCAGAGGCCTCGGTCATCGGGGCAGGATCGGTCGGTGCGGCCGGAAGCTCTGCCTGGCTGGCGATCACCTGCGGTGCCAGCGGCTCGCCCGGGGTGGCTTCCTTCAGCTTCTCACCGCCCATGAACAGCGCCACCGCCGCCACCGAAGCGGCCAGTGCGGCACCACCGCCCCAAGCCCGCCAGCCACTGCGACGCACTTGACGGCGCGGCTCGGCCTGCGGCGAAGGCTCGGCGGCGATGGCGGCAGCCACGGCGGCACTGAACCCGGCAGGCGCCAGTGCCGACGCCTGCCCGCGCATCACATCGCCCAGCAGCTGCCAGCGCTCCTGGCAGCCGGCCAGTTCGGGGTCATGCTCCATCCGGCGCAGCAGGAAGCGCGCTTCATCAGCGCCCAGCTCGCCATCGACCAGGGCCGACAGCTGCTCGCGATGGCGCTGGTCCAGGCGCTGCCCGGCGGGCGATTGATGGTTCTGCGATTCGTTGAACGGATTACTGGTCATACGCGGCTCTTCTCACGGGTGGCGCTGCCGATGTCCAACAGCGGCCGGAGTTCGGTGTCGATCGCCTCGCGCGCCCGGAAGATCCGTGAACGCACGGTGCCGATCGGGCACCCCATTTTCTGCGCGATTTCCTCGTAGCTCAGGCCTTCCACCTCGCGCAGGGTGATCGCCGACCGGAGCTCTTCCGGCAGCGCGTTGACGGCCTTCATCACCGTCTGTTCCAGCTCCTGGCGCATCAACTCGCGTTCGGGCGTGTCGGTGTCGCGCAGGCGCGTACCGCTGTCGAACTGTTCGGCATCGCCGATGTCGATGTCATCGGTCGGTGGCCGTCGATTGTGTGAAGCCAGGTAGTTTTTGGCGGTATTCACGGCGATTCGATGCAACCAGGTTGAGAACTGGGCATCGCCACGGAAACTTCCGATCGCGCGGTAGGCACGGATGAAAGTGTCCTGGGCGACGTCCTGACATTCGCTCCAGTCGGCGATGTAGCGACCGACCAGGGCCACCACGCGATGCTGGTACTTGCGCACCAGGACATCGAACGCGGCGCTCTCGCCGTGCTGCACGCGCCGGACCAGCTCCAGGTCCAGCTCCTGAGGTGTATCAACATCGGCCATGAGGGGCCGCACTCCTGTCAGCCCAACCGACGTCGGGCAATGAGACTGCCAATCCCGGGAAAAGTTCAGTCGCCGATCACCTGGCGCCGCACCAGCTTTTAACCACCGTTCCGTTAGCGTCCCGGTCCACGGCCATGGATCCGGGGTCGCCACTCCCCTGCTATTGGGATTTGACGCGGGGGAAACAACCTCTGGATCATAGCCGCTTCTCCATACACAACCGGATGGAACGTCCATGCTCTCAGGCTTCGATGGTCTCCGCTTCAGCCACTGGCACCCCGAGATCCGCGACGACGGCGTGGTGGTTCTCTCCCTGGATCGTCAGGACAGCAGCGTCAATGCGATGTCGCAGGACGTGCTGCTGGAACTGGGGGACCTGCTGGAACGCATCGCACTGGACCCACCCAAGGGCGTGGTGATCCAGTCGTTGAAGAAGGCCGGGTTCATTGCCGGCGCGGATCTGAAGGAGTTCCAGGAATTCGATCGTCGCGGCACCGTCAACGATGCCATCCGCCGCGGCCAGGCCACCTACCAGAAGTTGGCCGAGCTGCCCTGCCCGACCGTGGCGGCCATCCACGGCCACTGCCTGGGCGGCGGCACCGAGCTGGCACTGGCCTGCCGCTACCGCGTGGCTTCCAATGACAGCAGCACCCGCATCGGGCTGCCGGAAACCCAGCTCGGCATCTTCCCCGGCTGGGGCGGAAGCGCGCGCCTGCCGCAGCTGGTGGGCGCCCCGGCGGCGATGGACATGATGCTGACCGGCCGCACCCTGTCGGCCTCGGCCGCGCGTGGCATCGGCCTGGTCGACAAGGTGGTGGCACCGGCAGTGGTGCTCGATACCGCCGTGGCGCTGGCCCTGTCCGGCACCACCCGCCCGTTCAAGCAGCGCGCCACGGCGTGGGCGACCAACACCTGGCTGGCCCGCACCCTGCTGGCGCCGCAGATGGTCAAGCAGGTCGCGCGCAAGGCGAAGAAGGACCAGTATCCGGCGCCGTATGCGCTGATCAGCACCTGGCAGCGCAGCGGCGGCAAGCCGATCCAGGCCCGCCTGGACGCCGAACGCCGTGCGGTGGTGAAGTTGGCCAGCACGCCGACCGCGCGCAACCTGATCCGCATTTTCTTCCTGACCGAGCGCCTGAAGGGTCTGGGCGGCGGTGATTCCGGCATCCGCCATGTGCACGTGGTCGGCGCCGGCGTGATGGGTGGCGACATCGCCGCATGGGCCGCTTACAAGGGCTTCGAGGTGACGCTGCAGGACCGCGAGCAGCGCTTCATCGAACCTGCCATGGAACGCGCGCAGGCGCTGTTCGCCAAGAAGGTGCGCGACGAGAGCAAGCGCCCCGCCGTGGCCGCACGCCTGCGTGCCGACCTGGAAGGCAACGGGGTGGCCGAAGCCGACCTGGTGATCGAAGCGATCATCGAGAATCCGGAAGCCAAGCGCGCGCTGTACCAGACGCTGGAACCGAAGATGAAGCTGGACGCGCTGCTGACCACCAACACCTCGTCGATCCCGCTGGTGGAGCTGCGCGACCACATCCAGCGCCCGGCGCAGTTCGCCGGCCTGCACTACTTCAACCCGGTGGCGCAGATGCCGCTGGTGGAGATCATCCATCACGACGGCATGGCGCCGGAGACCGAGCGACGCCTCGCCGCGTTCTGCAAGGCGCTGGGCAAGTTTCCGGTACCGGTGGCCGGCAGCCCGGGCTTCCTGGTCAACCGCGTGCTGTTCCCGTACATGCTGGAAGCAGCCACCGCGTACGCCGAAGGCATTCCAGGCCCGGTGATCGACAAGGCCGCCGTGAAGTTCGGCATGCCGATGGGCCCGATCGAACTGATCGACACCGTGGGCCTGGACGTGGCGGCGGGCGTGGGCCGTGAACTGGCGCCGTTCCTCGGCCTGCAGATTCCGGCGGCCTTGCAGACGGTGGAGCCGGACAAGCGTGGCAAGAAGGATGGCCAGGGCATCTACACCTGGGAAAACGGCAAGCCGAAGAAGCCGGACGTGGCCAGCGATTACCAGGCCCCGGCCGATCTGGAAGACCGCCTGATCCTGCCGCTGTTGAACGAAGCCGTGGCGTGCCTGCACGAAGGCGTGGTGGCCGATGCGGACCTGCTGGATGCGGGCGTGATCTTCGGTACCGGCTTTGCACCGTTCCGTGGCGGTCCGATCCAGCACATCCGTGCGGTGGGTGCCGATGCGATCGTCGAGCGGTTGAAGGCGCTGCAGCAGCGCCACGGTGACCGTTTCGCCCCGCGCCCGGGCTGGGACAACCCCGCCCTGCGCGAACCGGTGGTGTGAGTTTATCGGCCGGGCCTGCGGCCCGGCACCCGCAGAGGCAACGTCAAGTTCCACAGCAGAAGCCAGAGCCAAAGCGGCTCTGGCTTTTCTGTTTGTTGGGCGGGGGGGGGGGGGGGGGGGGGGGGGGGGGGGGCCCCCCCCCCCGCGGGGGGGCGGCGGGCGCGGGCCGCCCGCGCCCCCCCCCCCCCCCC
>NZ_JASJSI010000128.1:0-11625 GCF_030237085.1 Stenotrophomonas maltophilia group sp. Smal32 | reverse complement strand
CCCGCCCGACCGGACCCCGCCCCCCCCCCGCCCGCCCCCACCCCCCCCACCCCCCGCCACCCCGCCCGAACCCGCCCCCCCCCCCCCCCCCCCACCCGCCCCCCCCCCCCCCCCGGCCGCGCGCCCCCCCCCCCCCCCCGCCCCGCCCCCCCCCCCCCCCCCCCCCCCCCCCACTACGCCGCGCTGCCCCAGCAGATCGGCCAGGGCAAGCAGGCGCCCGGCAGTGCGCTGGCGTGCCTGCGAATCGAACAGATCGAGATGGCGCAGGCGTTGCAGGAAACCGCGGCGACTGGCTCCGATCTGGTTGTTGCCATGCTGCCGGTAGTCGATGGTCGGTTCGGCCAGCATGTCCAATCCTCCACGCAGCGATGCGTGGACCGCCAACCATTCGTCGTGGCTCCAGCCCGGCGGGACCGGCAGCGATTCGGCCAGCAGCCTACGGCGCAGCGCACAGGTGGCACCGGTGATGAAGTTGCGCAGCAGGATCGCGTCGATCGCAAGGCCCGAGCGTTCCAGCTCGACCTCGGCCGGATGGACCACCAGTACCTCCAGCAGCTGGTGGCCCAGCGGCGCGCCCTGCGCGTCCACCAGCCGCGCATCGCTGTGCAGCAGCAACAGGCCCGGGTCGGCGTGGAAGCGCTCCACGTAGCTGCGGACACGCCCCGGATGCCAGACATCATCCTGGTCGCAAAGGAACAGGATGTCGGCCTGGCAACGCATCAGTGCGTCGGCGAAATTGCGCACATAGCCGAGATTGCGCGCGTGCTGGACGATCTCGACACGGATGCCCAGCGCCTGTGCGCGCGGTACGAAGGCCCGCAGCAGCGGTAGCGTCTGGTCGCTGGAACCGTCATCGCCGATCATGACTTCGTTCACCGGAAGATCCTGGTCCAGGATGCTGTCCAGCTGCGCCTGCAGGTAGCGCGCACCGTTGTAGGTGCACAGCGCGACGCCAATGCGCTCGGCAGGGGCCGATCGGGATGGCGCGTCAGGCATCGAACGTACTCGCGGAAACAGGGGCCGGGGGATGGTAGCAGAGCCCCCACTTGGCGGATGGATACGGTGGCTGGCTAGCCGTTGCCGGGATACGCAGCGATCCGCTGCAGGGCCTGGGCCGCGCTCATCGGTCGCCATGTGTTCGCGTCAGGCTGGAACGGCCGCGGATGTACGCCCAGCAGCGCCTGAAGCGGGCCGTTGTCCGCAATCAGATCCTGCTGCAGGCGTGACACCGGACCACGCGCTCGCGGCAGCACCGCAGCGAGGCCTCGCAGTGCAGCGCCCGGCAACGGCAGCGCCAATGTTGGCTGTGCCAGGCTGGCGTGCACGCGGCGGAACATCACGTGGTACGGCAGGCGCTCGCCACCGCCGATTTCCAGCACGCGCGCCGACGCTGCTCCGGTGGCGATGCAGGCCACCACGGCGCGGGCGATATCGTCGGCATGCACCGGTTGGCGCAGGCCTCCCACCAGCGGTATAGGAAACAGGCGCAGACGCAGTGCACGCTGCACGATCGGGGTGATGCTGCGGTCGATGCCGGCCCCATAGATCAGGGTTGGCCGCAGGATCGTCCACGCCATGCCAAGTCGCTCGGCCTGTGCGATCAAGCCCGCTTCGCCCCGCTGCAGCATCGCCACGACGTCCTGCTCATCGGCCTGCTCGGAATTCTGCTTGCTCAACACGCTCATCGAACTGGTGGCGATGACCTGCCGCGCCGGAGCTGCCGTCTGCCGCGACAACCACTGCGCCAATGCTTCAAGGGGGCCGAAGCTGGCGATGGCCTGCCAGTCCGGAGACGGCACGCTGTCCAGCGCAGCCGCCAGGTCCCCGCACAGCCACTGCACGCCGTCCTGTACCGGTTGCGGTTGCCGGCTCACTGCCTGTACCCGCCCATGCGCCTGCACCAGGCGTGGCAGCAGGAACCGGCCGATCTGGCTGGTGGCTCCGGAAACAAGGACGGTCATCGGCACTCCGTGGGGATGTTGCGAGGGGAGCTACTATAGCGGTCCCTGCGGCAGTGGCGGGCTCAGGGCGACGACACCCCGATGTCGCGCAGGCGCTGCCGCAGCTGCTGGTACTCGCTGCTGGAAGTGCCAACGCCAAGTTCGCCCGCCTGCTGGAGCGCACGTTCGGCAAAGGCAACATCGCCATTGCCCAGTCGCTCGCTGCCGATCGCCAGCCAACGCTGGGCGAGGCGCTGGCGGGCCGCGGGCAGGCCCCCGGCAGTGGGAGCCAGCGTCTGCCAGGCCTGCAGGCAGGCACCTGCAGCCTGCACCCGGTTCTGCCGCAGGTTGTCGTCGAAGCAACGGCGACTGGCAGGCAACAGGCGCGCGGCAGCGGCCTTCACCCGTGAATCGCGCGGTGCCAGCGCCTGAGCTTCGCGCAGGGCATCAAATGCGCTGTGTCCCGGCGGGCTGATCCACTGGCCTGCGCGCTCTGCGCGTTCGATCCGGCGCAGGTGATCGCGCAGCTCGCGTTCACGCTGCGCGTTGCTCACTGCGGGCTGCTGCAGTGCCTCCCGGGCCTGCCGTGCACGCTGCAGGCGCTGCGCCAGTTGCTGTTGTGCCGCCAGCGAAGCGCTCAGTGCTTCCGCCAGCGCGGCATCACGCTGCGCCGCCTCGAACTGGAAATCGTCGGCCTGGACCTGGCTTCGCGCCAGTACCGCCTGCAGCACCTGCTCGCGGCCCCGCTGGGCAGTGGGATCATCCGGCGCCACCGCCAGCACGGCCAGGAACCCCTTTGCGGCACTCTCCAGCTGCTGTCGCTGCAGTGCGCGCTGCGCCTGCCGCAAGCGCTCATCGACCGCCCGTGCCAGCGCCTCCTGGCTGGCGGGCAGATCGGCGTGGCCTGCGTCGAACAGTCGCGCGCGCTGCAACGTCGCAGCGGCTTCAGCCAGTTCCCCGCGTCCGGCCAGCGTGCGCGCGTGCTGCAGCAGATCGCTCAGTGCGTCCTCGCGACCCTCCAGTGCAGGCAGGTTGTCCGGCTGCAGTGCCAGGATGCGCTGGAACAGCGGCAACGCACTGCTGTCGCCATCGTCCAGCCGGCCGGCTGCGAACGCGTTGCGGGCTTGGGCCAGCAACGCGCCGATACCGGCGCCGGCACTACGCCGCGCCTGCAGTTGCCGGGCAACGGCGTCGGCGTCGCCCTGCGGCACCTGCAGCTCGCGGGCCAGCGCCAGTGACTGCGCGCTGCCCTCAAGATCGTCGCCCTGCAGCTTGTCGCGGGCCTGCTGCAGGGCCGCCGCTGCGGTTCGTGCAAGGCCCTGGCGGGCCTGCGGCCGATCACCATCCAGTGCCAGCACCGCCTGGTAGCGCTCGCGCGCACCACTGCCGTCAGCCGCACTCAGCCGGCCGGCGGCGAGCGCACGATCACCTTCGACCAGCAGCTGTTCGATCTGCGGCTCGTCCCAGAACCAGTCGGCCAGCGGCTTGCGCAGCAGCACCAGCAGCACGAACACCGCCAGCGCCGCGACCAGCGCCCAGCGCCAGACCCGCCGTGCATGGCGTGCCTGCAGCCACCACCAGCGGCCCTCGCGGCGGACGCGATCCAGCGCAGGATGTTCAGCGCCATGCGGGCGATGCGGAGGCTCGCGTTCCATGCGTGCAGGGTAGCCGGGGCAGCGTGAAGCTCAGCCGAGGCGACGCGCCTCGCTCACGCCCGGCAGCGCGTCCAGCTTGCCCAGCAGGTTCGACAACTGGCCGTAGTCGCTGACCTTCAGCCGCAGGCGCAGATGGGCACGGCCACTGTTGCGCACGTTGTCACTGTGGATGTCCAGCACGTAGGCGTCTTCCTGGGCGATCAGGTTGGTGATGTCCTTCAGCAGCCAGCGGCGGTCGACCGCATCGACCACCACGTCCACCTCGTAGCCGCCCCCGGCCTGGCCCCATTCCACCGGCAGGATGCGCTGCGGGCTGGTGGCCGCCAGCCGGGCCAGCGCGGCACAGTCTGCCCGGTGCACGGTGACACCGCGGCTACGGGTGAGGTAGCCGACGATCGGTTCGCCGGCCACCGGCTGGCAGCAGCGCGCCAGCTGCACCAGCAGGTTGCCCACGCCCTGCACCGTGAACTTGGACTTGCCCAGGTTCTCGCGGCGGGCGGTCGGGCGCGGAAGCGTCGGCGCAGGGGCCGGCTGGCTGGCCGCGCGCTCTGCTTCCAGCAGGGTACGGCTGACCTGGTTCGGGCCGGTATCGCCCAGCGCCACCTGGATGTAGAGGTCATCAACGCTGTCGGCGTGGAACTTCTTCGCCGCCACCGCCAGGTCCGAATGCTGCAGCCCCAGGCGCTTCAGCTCGCGCTCGAGCAGTTCGCGCCCGGCCTGCACGTTGCGCGCGCGGTCCAGCTTGTGGAACCAGCTGCGCACCTTTTCGCGCGAGCGGTTGCTGGCCAGAAAGCCCAGCGCCGGCATCAGCCAGTCGCGACGTGGATCGGCCTCCTTGCCGGTGAGGATCTCGACGCGGTCGCCGCTGCGCAGGCGGTAGGTCAGCGGCACGATGCGGCCGTTGACCTTGGCGCCACGGCAGCGGTGGCCCACCATCGTGTGTACCTGGTAGGCGAAATCGAGCGGCGTGGCCCCCTGTGGCAGGTCCAGCACCTCGTCCTTCGGGCTGAGCGCATAGACCCGGTCCTCGGTCAGCTCAGCGTCGAGTGCCCCGGCCAGCTCATTGCCCTGCCCGTCCTGCGCCTGCTCCAGCAGCTGGCGCATCCAGGTGATCTTGCGATCGAACGACTTTTCCGCGCCCTTGCCGCCTTCCTTGTACTTCCAGTGCGCGGCCACGCCCAGCTCAGCCTGCGAATGCATCTCGTGGGTGCGGATCTGCACTTCGATCGTGCGCCCTTCCGGACCGACCACGGCGGTGTGCAGCGAACGGTAGTCGTTGGCCTTCGGGCGTGCGATGTAGTCGTCGAACTCGCTCGGCACCGGCGCCCACAGCGCATGCACCACACCCAGCGCGGCGTAGCAGGCGGCGACGTCGTCGACCATCACCCGCACCGCGCGGATATCGTACAGCTGGTCGAACGCCAGCCGCTTCTTCTGCATCTTCCGCCAGATGCTGTAGATGTGCTTCGGGCGGCCACTTACTTCGGCATGGATGCCCTGTGCGGCCAGCTCGCGCGACAGCTGCTTCTTCACGTTCTGCACGTAACGCTCGCGCGCCACGCGGGTTTCGTCCACTTCACGCGCGATGCGGCGGTAGGTCTCCGGCTCCAGGTGGCGGAACGCCAGATCCTCCAGTTCCCACTTCAGCTGCCAGATGCCCAACCGGTTGGCCAGCGGCGCGTGGATGTCGCGGGTCAGCTGGGCCAACGCCCGGCGCTGTTCGTCGTCCAGCTTGTCGGCAGCGCGCATCCTCGCCAGCTGCCGGGCCAGCAGGATCGGCACCACGCGCAGGTCGCGGATGATCGCCAGCAGCAGGCGGCGCAGGCCCTCGCTGTTGCGCCCGGCCTCCCGGCCAGCATGCAGCGCCCAGACCGGATCGGCGGCGTCTTGGCCGTCGAGCAGGCCGATCACCGCCGCCTTGTGGTTGCCCAGCGGCAGCCGGTCCAGGCTGGCACGCAGGCCGGGCAGGTCGAACAACAGCGCGGCGACCACCGCGCCTTCGTCGGCCGAGAGCATCGACAGCGCATCGAGGGTATCGCCCAGCACCGACCAGCTGGCGCGCATCTGGTGGTCGCACTCCGGTGCTTCCCAGTGCTCGCGCAGGGCCTGGCGCAGCGGAGCGGGCAGCACCGCTGCGGAGGGACGGTTCAACAAGGCATCCAGGCCGGGGACAGAAGCGCGGTTCACAGCATCGAGCAGGCAAGACAGAGGTTCCTACACTAGCGCCGGCGCCGTTCAGGGACAATCACCGCGGCCACCATCACCTGGCATGAAGACATGCCGCTACACTCGCGGGCAAACCCAGGAGAGTTCCGCCATGCCCTCGATCGCCCCGCGTTTCCGCCCACGGCTGCTGGCCTGCGCCGCACTGCTGCTGTCCCTGTCGGCGCCTGCGCTGGCCCAGCGCGTGGTGGACGGTGACCTGCAGCAGCAGATGTCTCCGACCGAGTTCAAGGCGGCCGGCCTGGACAAGCTGAGCGCGCAGGAACTGGCCACGCTCAACCGCTGGCTGCAGGGCAAGGTCGAAGCGGCGACGACCCAGGCGGTAGCGGCGGTACGCGAAGAAGCCCGCGAACAGGGCCGCCAGGAAGTGATCGTGAAGAACCGCGGTTTCTTCGATTTCGGCAGCAGCGAGCCGATCACCGGCGTACTGCAGGGCGAGTTCCGTGGCTTCGGCAAGGGCCGTGTCTACGTGCTGGACAACGGCCAGGAATGGGAGCAGACCGACAGCACCAGCGTGGTCGGTGTGCGCAAGCAATCACCCAAGGTCAGCATCAAGCCCGGCGTGATGGGCGTGTGGTACATGAAGGTGGAAGGCGTGAACAGCCAGCCCAAGGTGCGCCGCTCCAAGTAACGCCGCGGCTTTACCTGTAGAGCCGAGCCCATGCTCGGCTGCTTTTCGATGCACCGTCATCATCCATCGCGGGAAGCAGCCGAGCATGGGCTCGGCTCTACAGGAGGGGGGCTACGCCTGGCGCAATGCGGTCACCCGCTGCGCCAGCTTCTTCGCCGAAATGCCGGTGCGCGCGCCCAACTCCTGCGCAAACAGCGACACCCGCAGCTCTTCCAGATCCCAGCGCAGCGCCTGCCATTGCGGGCGATCGCGCAGGCCCTGCTGCTCGCCCACCTCCAGCGCTTCCAGGAATGGGTGCAGCTCCAGCATGCGCGCCTGATCACGCGGCGGATCACGCTTGGCACGCTCGGTGCGCAGGATCATCGCCTTCAGGTAGCGCGGATACTGCGCCAGCGCGTCGGCCGGCGTATCGCGCAGGAAGCCAGGATGGATCAAGCCGGCCAGCTGCGCCTCCATGTCGTCCAGGTTGCCGCGCGCCCAGCCCATCAACGGCGCCTCCAGCATCGGCTTCAGTTCCGCCACCAGCGCCAGGATGGACTCGGCCAGTTTAAGCCGCGACATCGCCTCGCCGAACAGGGCCTTGGCAGCATGCTCGCGTCGATGCTCAAAGGCAGCCGCATCGCGGATGTCTTCCAGGCCCTCGGCCAGCACTGCGTTCATCGCCGCATCGACCAGGTCGCCGCGCAGGCGTTCCTGTGATTCGATCGCGGCATACAGCAGGCCGGTCTTGGCGCCCACCGGCAACTGCTTGCGTGCCTGCTTGACCTTCTCGGCCAGGGCGATCTCCAGCAGGCGGCGCACGCCCAGCGGATGAGCCTCCTGCGCCTGCTGCCGATCGGCGAAGATGCGCAGCGCTACGCTGTCACCCTCGTCCAGCAGCGCCGGATAGGCCGGTACACCGGCTTCGCCGGGCACCTGCAGCGGAACCGGCGTGGCCGGGAACGTACGCAGTCCATCGGCCGCCATCTCGCGACCGGCGCGTGCAGCGAAGGCATCGCCCGCACGACCGCCGAACGTCGCGCGCAGTGCGTCCAGATCACGCGAGGTCGCCAGCACCTTGCCCTGCTCGTCGCGCAGCCGCAGGTTCATGTGCAGGTGCGGCTCGATCGAACCGGGCTCGAAATCGAGCGCGGTCACCGTGGCGCCGGTCGCGCGTGACAGGAAGCGCGCCAACTCGCCGGTGATGGCATCGGCGCTGGGCTGCGGGAACGCCTCGAAGAACGCGCGTCCGAAATCCGGGGCCGGCACATAGTTGCGGCGCATTGCCTTGGGCAGGCTGCGGATCAGTGCCGAGGCCTTGTCGGCCACGAAGCCCGGCGCCAGCCAGCCCAGCTGCACCGGATCCAGTGCATTGAGCAGGTGCAGCGGCACGTCCAGGGTCACGCCGTCGTCGTCTGCACCCGGCTCGAAGCGGTAGTGCAACGGCAACCGCGCCTGGCCCAGCGCCAGGTACTTCGGGTAGCGCTCCTGCTCGCTGCCTTCGCCGGGCAGCAGGTCGGCCAGCGACCAGTGCAGGGTCTTGCGCTGTTCCGGCGCCAGCCCCTTCCACCAGGAATCCAGGCCCGCGGCCGAATGGATCTGCGGCGGTACGCGGTCCAGGTACCAGCGTGCCTGCCAGTCCTCGTCGGCAACGATGCCGGCGCGGCGCAGCTTCGCTTCTTCCTCGCGGGCGATCTCCAGAACTTTCTGGTTGTCGGCCACGAAACTGGCGCGGGTATTGATCTCGCCGGTCACCAGCGCCTGGCGCACGAAAATGTCATGCGCCTCGCCCGGTTCGATGCGGCCGTAGTGCACAGGTTTCTTTGGTGCCAACACCAGGCCGAACAGGCTGATCTGCTCGGACGCCAGCACCTGGCCCTGCGCGCGCGACCAGTGCGGGTCAAAGTGCTTGCGCAGCAACAGGTGAGGCAGCTCGGCGATCACCCAGTCCGGCTCGATCGCGGCCAGGGTCATGCCCCACACCTTCTGCGTATCCAGCAGGTTGGCCACCAGCAGCCACGGCGGCGGGCGCTTGGACAGCGCCGAGCCCGGGAACGGCAGGAAGCGACGCTGGCGTGGCGCCTGGAAATCGCCCTTCTCGGTGCGGTGACCGATCTGCGTCGGCAGGCCCGCCACCAGTGCACGGTGCAGGGTCTGGTAGGCAGTGGCACGCACGCGCTCGCTGAAACCGCCGCCAGCCGGCGCCTGTTCCTTCTGCGCACGCACCGCCACCGGGGCCGTTGCGGCCTCGGCCTTGCCTTCGCGGGCCAGGCGTGCCGCGCGATGCAACTGGCCACGGGTGGCCTTCACTGCGGCGGCGTCATCACGCGCTGGCGCCGGCGCGCTGCTGCCGGCCAGCAACGGCGCCATCGACGCCTCGTTGGCCTCTTCCTTCCAGCCCAGTTCCTCGCACAGCAGGCGCAGCTGGCGATGCAGCTCGCGCCACTCGCGCATGCGCAGGAAGCCGAGGAAATGGCGGCCACACCAGTCGCGCAGCTTGGACTGGGTCAGGTCTTCGTGGGCCTGCCGGTAGGCATCCCACAGGCGCAGCACGCCAACGAACTCGGAGCGGCCATCGGCGAACTGCGCATGCGCGCTGTCGGCCGCACCCCGCGCCTCCGGCGGGCGCTCGCGCGGGTCCTGGATGCCCAGGAACGAGGCGATCACCAGCATCGGCCGCAGGCAGCCGGCGGCCTGCGCGGCCACCAGCATGCGCGCAAGCTTCACGTCCACCGGCAGGCGTGCCATCTGCTTGCCGATGGTGGTCATGCGCCGCTCGGCATCAATCGCGCCCAGCTCGGTCAGCTGCTGCCAACCGTCGGCAACGGCACGCTCGTCCGGTGCTTCCAGGAACGGGAACTCCTCGATGCGGCCCAGGCCCAGCTGCAGCATGCGCAGGATCACCCCAGCCAGGCTGGAGCGACGGATTTCCGGATCGGTGAACTCTGGCCGCGCCTGGAAATCGGCCTCGGCGTACAGGCGGTAGCAGATGCCCTCGGCGATACGGCCGCAACGGCCCTTGCGCTGGTTGGCGCTGGCCTGCGAGATCGGCTCGATGTGCAGGCGGTCCAGCTTGTTGCGCGGGCTGTAGCGCTTGACGCGGGCGAAGCCCGGATCGACCACGTAGTGGATGCGCGGCACCGTCAGCGAGGTTTCGGCCACGTTGGTGGCCAGCACGATGCGCCGGTTCGGCCCCGGGTTGAACACCCGGTCCTGGTCCTGGTTGGACAGGCGCGCGTACAGCGGCAGCACCTCGGTATTGCGGTACTTGCGTCGCTCCAGCGACTGGTGCGCATCGCGGATCTCGCGTTCGCCCGGCAGGAAGATCAGCACGTCACCGCGCGAATCCAGGCGGGTGATCTCGTCGATGGCCGACACGATGGCATCGTTGACCGTGCGTTCGCCCTGGTCTTCGCCCTCGCCTTCCAGCGCGCGGTAGCGCACTTCGACCGGGAAGGTACGCCCTTCCACGCTGATCACCGGCGCATTGTCGAAATGCTGGGCGAAGCGTTCGGTGTCGATCGTGGCCGAGGTGACGATCAGTTTCAGGTCCGGGCGCTTGCGCAGCAGCTGCTTCAGGTAGCCCAGCAGGAAGTCGATGTTGAGGCTGCGTTCGTGCGCCTCGTCGACGATGATCGTGTCGTAGTTCGACAGCCAGCGGTCGCTGGCGATCTCCGCCAGCAGGATGCCGTCGGTCATGAACTTGATGCGGCTGTCTTCGCTGACCTTGTCATTGAAGCGCACCTGGTAGCCGACCAGCTGGCCCAGTTCGCTCTGCAGTTCCTGCGCCACGCGGCTGGCCACCGCACGTGCGGCAATCCGTCGCGGCTGGGTGCAGCCGATCATGCCGGCCTGGCCGCGACCCGCGGCCAGGCACAGTTTCGGCAGCTGGGTGGTCTTGCCCGAGCCGGTTTCACCGGCGATCACCACCACCTGATGATCGCGGATCAGCTCGATGATCGCGTCGGCTTCACGCGCAATCGGCAGCTGCGGGTCCAGAGTAATGGACGGCTGCTGTTGCGCCCGCACCTTGCGGCGCTGCACCGACGCCTGCAAGGCCTGCTCGAAGGTGGCGGCCAACGCCGCATCCTGTGGCTTGGCCTGGCACCGCGAGAGCATCCCCAGCAAACGGCCCCGGTCGCGGCTCATGGCGCCGTCGATGGCGGCGCGCTGTTGGCGCAGGCGGGGCGATGGATTTTTATCGATAGAGTTCATCAATCGGTTCGTTCAAAACTTTGAAAGCGACCAGTCATCACGACCGGTTTATTGTGAAGGCCAACGATTCCACAAGGAGGAACCCCATGGCGAAGACCAAGAGCACGACCAAGGCCAAGACCGGCAAGCAGAAGCTTGCGGCGGCGGCACCGTCGGCACCGAACATCGATATCGGGATCACCCAGGGCGACCGCAAGAAGATCGCCGACGGTCTGTCGCGCTTCCAGGCTGATGCGTTCACGCTCTACCTGAAGACGCACAACTTCCACTGGAATGTGACCGGGTCGATGTTCAACTCGCTGCACACCATGTTCGAGACGCAGTACACCGAGCAGTGGGCGGCACTGGACGACGTGGCCGAGCGCATCCGCGCGCTGGGCTTCAATGCCCCGGGCTCCTACCGGGAATTCGCTGCGCTGACCTCGATCGCCGAGGAACCGGGCCTGACCGACAGTGCGGACTGGCGTGAAATGGTACGCCAGTTGGTGGTCGCCAACGAAGCGGTCTGCCGTACGGCACGTGAAGTGCTGGACGTGGCGGCCAAGGGCGACGACGCTCCGACCGAGGATCTGATGACCCAGCGCCTGCAGACGCACGAGAAGTACGCCTGGATGCTGCGTTCCCTGCTGCAGTAAGGGTTGGGGGTGGTTCGGCAGGGCTGCGCCCTGCACCCGCAGAGGCCTTGAAGCCAAGGCCAGAGCCAGAGCAAAAGCTGGCCTCCTGTGGGTAGGCGGGGTGGGGGGGGGGGGGGGGGGGGGGCGCCGCCCCCCCCCGCGGGGGGGGGGGGGGGGGCGCCCCCGCCCCCCCCCCCCCCCCCCCCCCCCCCCCCCCCCCCCCCCCCCCAAAACCGCCCGCCCCCCCCCCCATAAGGGGCGGTGTGTATTTAATAAAAAAAACAAACACCAACCCCCCACCCACACCGTCGGGGGCGGCCGGGGGCGCTTTTTGGGGGGGGGGGGGGGGGGGGGGGGGGGGGGGGGGG
>NZ_JASJSI010000127.1:0-11713 GCF_030237085.1 Stenotrophomonas maltophilia group sp. Smal32 | reverse complement strand
GTGGCCGGCCAGGGCGGCGTGATGCGGCTGGATGGCAGCGTCGACCCGATCGGTCCGCGCGCGCTGTTCCTGCGCCTGGGCTCGGCGGCATCGGAGCTGACCGGGCATTCGCGCGCCGCGCAATGGATGCTGCTGCAGCAGATGGTCGACGAAGCACGCGGGCAGGTGGCTGCGGATTCGCCGCACGCGCTGTTGACCCCGGCCGGCCGCCGCACGCTCAGCCGCTACCTGGCCGGCCAGGGCCGCATCGTGGTGGAGGTCGATCGTGCCTCGGACATCCGCCAGCTGCTGCGCTGGGCCGCGCGCGAGAAGGTGAAGATCGCGATCGCCGGTGCCGGCGAAGCCTGGCAGGTCGCGCCGGAGCTGGCCGCCGCACAGGTGCCGGTGTTCGTTGACGTGCTGGCCAACCTGCCGGCCAGCTTCGACCAGATCGGCGCCACCCTGGAAAACGCCGCGCGCCTGCAACGTGCCGGCGTGCCGGTGTCGTTCGTGCAGCGCGGCGACGCCACCCACAACGCGCGCAAGATGCGCCAGCTGGCCGGCAATGCAGTGGCCAACGGCCTGCCCTGGGCCGACGGCCTGGCCGGGCTGACCCGGGTGCCGGCACAGGCGTTCGGCGTGGCCGATCAGATCGGCAGCATCGAGCCGGGCAAGCGCGCCGACCTGGTGCTGTGGGAGGGCGACCCGCTGGACGTGGCGCACTATGCCGAACAGGTCTGGCTGGGCGGCCGTGCAATGCCGATGCGCTCGCGCCAGACTGACCTGCGTGACCGCTACCTGCAGCGCAACGCGCAGCCCTGACCGCCTTCAAGGAAACCCTCATGGCCACGCTGCGCTGGTATTTCGACTTCGTCTCACCCTATTCCTACCTGCACTGGCAGAAGCTGAAGCGGCTGCCGCAGGTCGGCCAAATCCAGCCGGTGCCGATCGCCTTCGGTGCGGTGCTGCATCACCTGGGCAACCTGGGCCCGGCGGAAATCCCCGCCAAGCGCCGCTTCGCCTACCGCCACCTGCAGTGGACCGCGCAGGCCGAGGGCACCCCGATGCGCTTCCCGCCCGGCCATCCGTTCAATCCGTTGTCGGCGCTGCGCCTGTGCCTGGCCGTCGGAGCCAGCGCACAGGCGGTGGACGTGCTGTTCGACTGGATCTGGCGCGACGGCCATGCCGGTGACAGCGCCGAGGCCCTGCGCGAACCGGGTGCGCAGCTGGGCATCGAGGATGTCGCCAGCGCCATCACCGCCCCGGCGGTCAAGGAACAGTTGCGGCGCAACACGGAGGCCGCGATCGCGGCCGGCGTGTTCGGGGTACCCACCCTGGCCATCGGCGACGAACTGTTCTGGGGCAACGACGCACATCCGCTGATGGCCGCGGTGCTGGCCGATCCCACCCTGCTGCAGCAGCCTGAATGGCAACGCCTCGACAGCCTGCCGATGGCGGTACAACGCAATCGCTGAACAGGGGTGACGCCTTTCCCTCGGGCGCGGGCTCTGGTTTTGAGATAGATTTCACGTTTCCGAATCTACAACCGCCCTGGAGGGGGAGCCGCGGATGCGCATCGGAATCGTCGTCGACTCGGCCTGCGACCTGCCGCAGGACTTCATTGCCGAGCACAACATCGTGCTGCTGCCGATCACCGTCCGCATCGGCGAAGCCGTGCTGGCCGATCACCGCGATGAGCAGGCCACGCTGAGCTTCCTGCACGCGCACGTGGCCGAACACGGCGCCGAGGCGGAAACCATTCCCTTCAGTGTCAACCAGATCCGCGACCTGTTCCTGCAGCAGCTGGTGATCGATTACGACCACGTGTTCTGCATGACCATCACCAAGACCCGCAGCCCGATCCATGACAACGCGCTGCAGGCCAGCTTCGCCATCCTCAACGACTACAAGCCGGTGCGCCAGGCGGCAGGCTACAACTCACCGTTCGCGCTGCGCGTGCTCGATACCCAGAACCTGTTCGCTGCCCAGGCGGTGACCGCGGTGGAAGCGGTGCGCCTGCGCGAGAGCAACGCCAGCGTGCAGCAGATCCGCGAACGGCTGGAGGAACTGGCTGGCAACGTGCACGGCTACATGGTGACCCGTGACCTGTATTACATGCGTGCGCGTGCACGGCACAAGGGCGACCGCAGTGTCGGCCTGCTCAGCGCGGCGCTGGGCAGCGCACTGGACATCAAGCCGGTGCTGCACGGCTATCGCGGCGAAACCGGGCCGGTCGCCAAGATCAAGGGCTTCGACAACGCGGTGCAGAAGCTGTTCGCGGTGGTCGGCCAGCGCGTGCGTGCCGGGCTGATGACACCAACGGTGTGCGTCAGTTACGGCGGTGAGCTGGACGAGCTGCGTACCCTGCCCGGCTACGCCCAGTTGAAGGAGGTCTGCGCCACCCATGGCGTGGCCGTGTACGAATCGGTGATGAGCCTGACCGGCATGGTCAATGTCGGCAAGGGCGCGGTCACCGTGGGCTTTGCCGATGGGCCACATCGGTTTGAATGAAGGTCGACCGTGGCGGGAATCTGCACATCGATTCCACCGCGACTGTGCCAGCCTTGCCGCACTTCAAGGAGAACTCCATGCCTGCGCAGTACCACATCAGCCTGCCCGACCCGTCCAAGGCCCGTGGCAATGACCCTGACCTGTCCTTCCACTCGCAGGGCGCCGCCGGTTTCGCCGAAGAGCTGCAGGATGCCCTGCGCAGCGGCACGCTGTTCGAGCGCTGGAAGGCCAAGCAGCCCGACCCGGACGCGGTGGAACCGCAGTGGGGCGTGACCGATCCGGACGCCACCGTGACCGGCGAGCAGAAGGACCTGCGCATCAACCTGGTGGCCACCACCCGCATCGACAGCGATGTGTTCAAGCAGCGCCTGCGCCTGCTGGCCGGCAGCCACTGGGAACTACGCGACGTGCGTTGAGGCACCCGCCCGCCGGGCATGGCCCGGCGCTGACCATGCTCTGGTAGACGCCAACCTTGGTTGGCGCTTGCACAAACGGCTGCCAACCAAGGTTGGCCACTACTGACGCGCCGCCGAACATGGCCCGGCGCTTCCGAGGCATGCTCCGGTAGATGCCAACCTTGGTTGGCGCTTTCCAACGCGCCGCGCATGTGGCTGGCACACTGTGGGAATGAGAAACAGAGATGCGATCACCCGGCCGGGTACGCGCGGCGAGAAGAAGCTGCGCGATGCCCCACGCCGACTACGCGACCTGCAGCATTGGGCTGACTGCTTCAGTGGTGCGTTCCCCTCGTCAGAGGAGTTGGGCAGTCAAGCTCGCTACTGGAACTACAAGGTTCCAACCCGAGCCGGTCTGATCGAAGGCCCGGCCACCACCCTGAGAATCCAGCGTGCCTGCGCCCAATCGCTCATCAGCGCCTGCGCAAATCTGATCCAGTCGCGGCCCGCTTCACAGGCTACTGTGCGGGTAACCTGCTGCATCGCCCAGCCGGGGATGTTCTCCAGCGAGATTTGCCTTTACCTGGACGAAACGTACTTCCAGGGCCACGTCGCCTCGACAGCGGATGGTCAGGTCACCGCCATCACCTCGCGCAGCCTTTCCGCCGAATGGCAGCTCGTCCTACCCCAGGGCGTTGAGGAGCGAGGTGTGCAGGTCAGCATTCCTCCCACCGACCACGATGACGGTCTGGAACAGGAATACTGGTTCTACGGCGAGGTCGCCGACAGGCGTTGGTGAACGAGGACGCAAGCTCGGTCGGCGCTTCCGGGAAGCGCTGCCAACCAAGGTTGGCAACTACCGAACCGCCGGGTAGTGGCGGCCGCTACCCAGCGCGCGGTACAGCGCTATGCGCACGATCGCAGCCCCGGTCTGACTGTACAGCGCGATGTCCTTGGATGGCCGGAACCCCAAACAGGCTGGTTCTGTACGACCAGCGGCGAGCCGGATTGGCCTGGCCGAACAGGATGAGGCGGTTTGGCGGCAACGGGCAGCAGCGCGTGACGGGCTGGCCTGCTCAGCAATCCATGGTTCCGTGCGCGTTGCCCTCGTCATCCAGCACGTGCGCATGCAGGACCACCTGGTTGCGGCCGGCCCGCTTGGCGGCATACAGGCCGGCATCGGCATCGGCCAGCAGTTGGTCGGCGCTGGCCATCGCTGGCGGATGCAAATAGCCCACGCCGATGCTGATGCTGACCGACCCTTCCGGCAGCGGCAGCGCCGCCACCGCCTCGCGCAGGCGTTCGGCCAGTGCCAGCACGCCCGACAGCGCACTTCCGGGCACGATCACCGCGAATTCCTCGCCGCCGTAGCGCGCAACACGGTCACCGGCGCGGCCAGCACTCGCCTTCAGGACCGCTGCCACGGCCTGCAGGCAGCGGTCGCCGGCGGGATGGCCGTGGCGGTCGTTGAAGGCCTTGAAATGATCGATATCCAGCAGCAACAGGCCCAGTTCGGTGCCACTGCGCCGTGCGCGGTTCCACTCGGCCAGCAGCAGCGCGTCGAACTCGCGCCGGTTGGCCACGCCGGTCAGGCCATCCTGGCGCGCCAACTGATCCAGCGAGGCCTGCCGTTCCATCAGGTCCACCTGCAGCAGGATGCTGCGCAGGCCGAACCCCAGCGTCGCCACCACGAACCCGCTCACGGCCAGGGGCCGGGCGTGGTCGACCACCAGCGTGCCTACCACCAGCAGCAGCAGCGGCAGGATCATCGGACCCGCCGCCTGCACCGTGCGCGCCATCCGCGGATGCGGCGCCAGGACCCGCGCCGGTGCCTGGCTGAGCGCGAGCAGCGCCAGCAGCAGGAACGGCAGATCGATCAGCAGGTCGGCATAGGCACCGAACGCATCGCCGGAGGTGTAGTGGTTGATGTAGTACGCCACCAACAGGTAGGTCACCGCATACATCGCCAGCGCGCGGAAAAAGGTGCGCCGCTCGGGAACGTCGCCGGCCAGCCAGCGCACCACCGCGAACACAGCGATGCACAGGTTCTGGATATCGAACATGCGTTGCATGTTGGACAGCGCGTGGTCGTCGATGTCAACGCGGGCGGCAAACGACTGCGCGTGCACGAAGAACAGCACGCCCAGCAGCGCCGCCATCGCCGCATCGATCAGGCTGATGCTGACCCGTTCCCGGCGCGCCCGGGCCAGGATGAACACCAGGGGCACACCGTAAAGCACGTAAAGGAACAGGCTTGCGCGCGGGGTGAAATCGGCACGCCCGGCGCCCAGGGCGTCGATCATGTTGAAGGCCATGCCGCCGGCCCACAGCAGCAGCGCCGCTGCCGTGGCGCGCCAGCCGAGCGCCGCCTTGTCGCGGCGCGCCCGCCACAGGCAGGCGGCGGCTGCCAGCAGCGGGGCGGCGGTCAGGAACACGAAGGAACCCGCACCGACCGGCCCCGGCCACATGGCCAGGACCAGGCCATGGCACAGCACATACAGCAGCGCCAGCACTACCGGCATGCATCCCCCGATCGGCAAGGCCGTATGGGTGCACGATAGCCCGGGGCGGCGCCACGATGGTGTGATCCACCACCGGAAAAGCGGCGCGCAACCGTAGAGCCGAGCCCATGCTCGGCTGCCATCCGGTCGGAGGCCCAAGGTAGAGCCGAGCGTGGGCTCGGCTCTACAGGGGGTCAGCACTTCAGCGCGCGGGCGTGGTGGGCGATGTGCTCCCCAATGAAGCTGGCAATGAAGTAGTAACTGTGGTCGTAGCCCGGCTGCAGGCGCAGGGTCAGCGGATGGCCGGCGGCCGCGCAGGCCTCCTGCAGGCGCTGCGGCTGCAGCTGGGCCTGCAGGAACTCGTCCGCCTCGCCCTGGTCGACCAGCAACGGCAGGCGCTCGCAGGCCGTCGCCAGCAGCGCACACGCGTCCCACTGCGCCCAGTCGGCCGGGTTGTCGCCCAGGTAGGCGGTGAACGCCTTCTGCCCCCACGGCACGTGGCTGGGCGCGACGATCGGCGAGAACGCCGACACACTGCGGTAGCGCCCCGGGTTGCGCAGCGCGGTCACCAGCGCACCATGGCCACCCATCGAGTGGCCGCTGATGCCACGCGCATCGGTGGCCGGGAAGTTCGCCTCGATAAGCGCCGGCAGCTCCTGAGCCACATAGTCGTGCATGCGGTAGTGCTTCGCCCACGGTGCACGGGTGGCGTTGAGGTAGAACCCCGCCCCCTTGCCCAGGTCATAGCCCTCGGCATCGGCCACGTCATCACCGCGCGGGCTGGTATCCGGCGCGACGATGATTACGCCGTGCTCGGCTGCATAGTTCTGCGCGCCGGCCTTGGTGATGAAATTCTGCTCGGTGCAGGTCAGCCCGCTCAGCCAGTACAGCACCGGCAGCTTCTGAGTGGCCGCCTGCGGCGGCAGGTACACGGCGAACTGCATGTCGCAGCCCAGCGTGGACGAACGATGGCGGTAGACGTCCTGCCAGCCGCCGAAACAGGCGCGATGTTCAATGCGTTCCATGGAACCCTCCTGCGTGCCGGCTTCAGCCGCCACGTGTGTTGATCAATTCATCCAGCTGCGACAGCAGGCGCAGCAGCGGTTCGACACCAGGCTGGCCGCCCAGGTTGCGGTACGCCGCGACCGCTACGTCACTGCGCGGTGGCCATTGGCCATCGGCGCGGGCTTCGTGCAGGCGCGGCAGGAACACCTGCGCCAGCCAGTGCTCGAACGACATGCCATCGTCGCTGCCGAAGGCCGAAGTCACCGCACGCGGTGGCCCCACGACGCCTTCGACCCAACCCAGCGCGCGCAGCGCCTGCTCGATCGGATCAACCAGGGCCGCGCGCGGGTCTTCCGCACGCGGCCGGCGCAGGGCATCCAGCCAGCCCACGCCGCGGCTCAGTAGTGGACCACCGAACGGATCGACTTGCCTTCATGCATCAGGTCGAAGGCGTCGTTGATCTTGTCCAGGTCCATGGTGTGGGTGACGAACGGGGCCAGTTCGATGTCGCCCTTCATCGCGTCCTCGACCATGCCCGGCAGCTGGCTGCGGCCCTTCACGCCACCGAAGGCGGTGCCCATCCACTTGCGGCCGGTCACCAGCTGGAACGGACGGGTGGAGATCTCCTGGCCCGAACCGGCCACGCCGATCACCACGCTCTGGCCCCAGCCACGGTGCGCGCATTCCAACGCCGCGCGCATCACGTTGACGTTGCCGATGCACTCGAAGCTGTGGTCCACGCCCCAGGTGGTCATTTCAACGATGACCTGCTGGATCGGCTTGTCGAAGTCCTTCGGGTTGATGCAGTCGGTGGCACCGAACTCGCGCGCCAGCTCGAACTTGGACGGGTTGGTGTCCACCGCGATGATGCGGCCGGCCTTGGCCTGGCGCGCGCCCTGGATCACCGCCAGGCCGATGCCACCGAGGCCGAACACCGCCACGCTGTCGCCTTCCTGCACCTTGGCGGTGTTGTGCACCGCGCCGATGCCGGTGGTGACACCGCAGCCAAGCAGGCACACGTGTTCCGGGTTGGCGTCCGGGTTGATCTTCGCCAGCGATACTTCAGCCACCACGGTGTACTCGCTGAAGGTCGAGCAGCCCATGTAGTGGTACAGCGGCTCACCGTTGTAGCTGAAGCGGCTGGTGCCATCGGGCATCACGCCCTTGCCCTGGGTCGCGCGCACCGACACGCAGAGGTTGGTCTTGCCGCTCTTGCAGAACAGGCACTCGCCGCACTCGGCGGTGTACAACGGAATCACGTGGTCGCCCGGCTTGACGCTGGTCACGCCCTCGCCCACGTCCACCACGATGCCGGCGCCTTCATGGCCCAATACCACCGGGAACAGGCCTTCCGGGTCATCGCCGGACAGGGTGAACGCATCGGTGTGGCAGACACCGGTGTGGGTGATCTTCACCAGCACTTCGCCCTTCTTCGGCGGGGCGACGTCGATCTCGACGATCTGCAGCGGCTGGCCGGGACCAAAGGCGACGGCGGCACGGGACTTCATGGTGGTTTCTCCAAAGACAGGCAATGACAGGATGGGCGGCGCCATGTTGCGCCGTCGTTTATTTCAAGTACGAGCGGATCAACGCGCTCATGTCGCGCACGCGTTCGGCGCGTTGTTCATCGGAGGCCGCGGGCTGGCCGAACTCCTCGCGCAGATGGGCCTCCATTACCTCGGACATCAGGCCGTTGACGGCGCCACGGATGGCAGCGATCTGCTGCAACACCGGCCCGCAGTCGGCGCCGGCTTCCAGCGCGCGGTCCAGCGCATCGCACTGGCCACGGATGCGGCGCACGCGGGCCAGGACCTTCTTCTTCTCTTCGGGGGAGTGCGGCATGGCCAGGCTACCCAGGAACTATACTGGGGGATAGTATACAAGCCGGAACCACGAACTCAATCCCGGCCTGCTCAATCGAACAACCCCTCACCCGCCAACCGGGTCAGCTCATCCACCACGTAGCGCACCTTTGGCCGCAGATGACGCGTCGGTGGCCACAGCGCGTGGATGTCGATATGCCGCTGCATGTGCGCATCCAGCACCGACTGCAGCGCGCCGGATTCCAGGTGGCGGCGCACCAGTGAAACCGGCATCTGGCAGATACCGAGACTGGCGATGGCCGCTTCAATCACCGCGTCGCCGTCATTGAGCTGATACGGCGCATTCGGGATGAACGTCCCTTCGTCATCCTCGCTGCCGATCCGCCACCAGACCGGCTGGCCATGACGGAAGCCAACGATGCTGCGATGCTGCGCCAGTTCCTCCACGGTCGCAGGCACGCCATGCGCCTGCAGGTACTCCGGCGATGCGCAGGTGACCAGGCGCTGGCGCCCGAGCCGTCGCGCCACGAGGCGCTCGGCATGGTGCAATCCACCGAAACGGATCAGCAGGTCGATGCCCTCTTCGACCGGATCGACGAAGTGATCGGTGAAGGTCACCGTCAGCTGCAGGTCCGGGTACTGCCGGCACAGGCGCAACAGCACCGGCAGCACCACCAGCCGCCCAAACGAGGACGGCATGTCGACGCGCAGCCGCCCGCTGGGCAGTCCGGCCGACCCCAGGCAGGCCTCGGCGGCAGAGATTTCTTCCAGCGCCGCCGCACACGATGCGTAGTACGCCTCACCGTCGGTCGTCAGCGCGATGCGCCGCGTGGTGCGGTGGAACAGGCGCACCCCCAGCCGCGTTTCCAGCCGGGCGATGGCCTTGCCCACCGCCGAACGCGAGATGCCCAGCGCGTCGGCGGCTTCGGTGAAGCTGCCCGAGCGGGCCGTGGTGACGAAGGTCACCAGGCCATTCAAGGATTCCAGTGGCAACATCCCTCACGCTCCATTGGGGACAATTAGTCCCGTTCAATGGGAAATCGAAGCGCTTTATGCACCTGCATGTCAACTCCATCCTGTGTGCATCGCGCCGCTGGCGCCTCCCCCACACCGAGATGACCGACATGACCGCCGCCCTCTTCCACCCCTTCGACCTGTCAGGTACCGCCCTGCGCAACCGCATCGCGATGGCCCCGATGACCCGTGCCCGCAACCCCGGTTCGGTCGCCAATGAGCTCACCGCGCAGTACTACCGGCAGCGTGCCAGCGCCGGCCTGATCATCAGCGAAGGCACCCCGGTCTCGCCACAGGGCCAGGGCTACATCGACGTGCCGGGTATCTGGTCAGCCGAGCAGGTGGCCGGTTGGACGCTGGTCACCGAGGCGGTGCATGCCGCTCAGGGCACGATCTTTGCCCAGCTCTGGCACGTCGGCCGCATGTCGCATTCCTCACTGCAGCCCAATGGTGGGCAACCGGTCAGCGCCGGCACGCGCCCGGTGGCCAGCGCACTGAAGAACACCTCGTTCGTCTATCTGGAAGACGGCAGCCGCGGCCATGCCGATCCCACCCCGGCACGTGCACTGGCCACCGACGAGATCCCCGGCATCATTGCCGACTTCGCACGGGGCGCCGACAACGCGATCGCCGCCGGCTTCGACGGCATCGAGCTGCATGCCGCCAATGGCTACCTGTTCGAACAGTTCCTCAACCCGCTCATCAACCAGCGCGACGACCGCTACGGCGGCTCGCTGCCCAACCGCGCGCGGTTGATCCTGGACACCGTCGATGCGATGGCTCAGCGCATCGGTGGTCACCGCATCGGCGTGCGCCTGGCACCGAACAACCTCACCTTCGACATGCCGTTCTACCCCGACAACGAGGCCACCTATCTGTACCTGGCCGAAGAACTGGGCAAGCGCGGGCTGGCCTACGTGCACCTCAACGACAACCTGCAGCAGGGTGAATCGGTGCTGGGCAGCGCGTTCCTGAAGCAGTTCAAACAGGCCTACGGCGGCACCCTGATCCTGGCCGGTGGCATGACACGCACGCGCGCCCTACAGCTGGTCGAGGACGGCACCATCGATCTGGCCGCGTTCGGCCAGCCGTTCATCGCCAACCCGGATCTGGTCGAACGCCTGCGCCACGACATCGCGCTGGCCACGCCCGACCGCAGCACCTATTACGGTGGCGGCGAGGCGGGCTACCTTGATTACCCACGCGCACAGTAGATCCACGCCATGCGTGGATGGGGGCATACACTGCCCACCCACATCCACTGGATCTGACCATGGATACGCCCACCGCAGCGTTCATCGTCAACCTCGACGTCCCCGACCTCGCCGCTGCCGAAGACTTCTACATGCGAGCCTTCGGCCTGCGCGTCGGCCGCCGTCTCGGGCCCGGTGCGGTGGAACTGCTGGGCGGCCCCACCCCGCTGTACCTACTGCAGAACGACCACGGCAGCCCTGCCACCGAGGACGGCGATGTGCGCGATTACGAGCGCCACTGGACGCCGCTGCACCTGGACTGGGTCGTGGATGACATCGAGGCCGCACTGACGCGTGCGGTTGCGGCCGGGGCGACACTCGAGCAGTCCGTGCGCGAGCGTCGCTGGGGCCGCATCGCCGTGCTGGCCGACCCGTTCGGCCACGGCTTCTGCCTCATCCAGTTCAGTGGCGAAGGCTACGACGCGCTGGTCGAATGACCGGCGCGTCGTTCACCATGGCAGTGGCACGGCCTCGCCATTGGCGCGTTCGCCGTAGTACAGCGATGGCAGCAGACGCGAAAGGAAGCTGAACTCCGTATAGCAGTGCTTGAGCAGGCCAAGGCCGACCGCATCGCTGGCATCGCGGTGCGGATCGGCGCTGTCCAGGCCGAGCACGAAGCGGCTGCGCAGCACGCAGCCAAACGGCGTATCGCGCGCCACGTGCAGCATCTGCCCATCGCGGGGATCACCGTTTGCATCCAGGCGCACGTGGTCACCGAAGCCGATGCGCGCGGCGATCAGCGCCGACACGTCACCTGCATCCTGCGCCGCCTGCAGGCGCTCGGGCACCAGCAGCGTGCGCGGGTCGTGGAACTTCAGGCGTGCCGCCACCGGCGGAATATCGGCCAGCGATTCCACCGCGTGGATGCTGGCACCGTGGTAGCTGCGCCCTCGCTGCCAGGCCTCGTCCCAGCCGCGGTGCTCGACATGATCGACCGGGTGCCACCAGCGGATGTGCTGGCTTGTTTCAAAGAAGGTAAACCACCAGTCCAGCATGCGGCCCTTGCAACCGTGCAGATCGGTGCGCACTGCGACCAGCAGAGTGCCGTCTTCGCGGCGCTGGACGCCGGTCTCAAGGTGCATCGGTGCCGGGTCAAGCAGATCGTGGTGGTCCAGCCAGGCGCGGGCGTTCACAGCGGTATCCATGGGGGTCTCCTGGGGTTGGGAGATCCGACAATACGGAAACGTTCATCGTTTCGCAATTACTCGGGTGCGGTAAGATGGGTGTAATGA
>NZ_JASJSI010000126.1:3514-11760 GCF_030237085.1 Stenotrophomonas maltophilia group sp. Smal32 | reverse complement strand
GGCCTTTCACGACAGTCGGCGCCAATTCAGGCTGCGTGCCTCCCGGGTTGACGCTTTCAACGCCCCAGCGCACTCTGCGGGTTGGGGTCGACAACCCGTTCAGGGGCAGGGCTGCAGGGTGGTACCAGGAGGCGGAACAGCCATGAGCCAACTCACCGACAGTTTCGGACGCAGCTTTCCGTACCTGCGCTTGTCGCTCACCGAAGCCTGCAACTTCCGGTGCAGCTACTGCCTGCCCGACGGGTACCAGGCGGATGGCCACCCGCGTTTCCTGCAGGTGGAGGAGATCGGCCGCCTGGTGCGGGCCTTTGCGGCGTTGGGGATGAGCAAGATCCGCCTGACCGGTGGAGAGCCCAGCCTGCGCAAGGATCTGGACGAGATCATCGCCACCGTGGCGGCGGTGCCGGGCATCCGCAAGGTGGCCATCACCACCAATGGCACGCTGCTGCCGCGGCGCCTGCCGGGTTGGCACCGGGCCGGCCTGACCGCGCTGAACGTGAGTATGGACAGCCTGCAACGCGAGCGTTTCCACACCATCACCGGCCACGACCGTCTGCCAGAGATCCAGCAGGGTCTTGCGCTGGCGCAGGCGCTGGGCCTTTCGGCAATCAAGCTCAACGCAGTGCTGCTGCGCGGCCTGAACGACGACGAGCTCCCGCAGTGGATGGAGTACCTGCGCGATCGCCCCTTCAGCGTGCGCTTCATCGAACTGATGCGTACCGGCGACAACGAAGCCTATTTCCAGCGCCACCACCTGCGCGCCGAAGTGGTGATCGAGCAGCTGCTGGCCGCCGGATGGCGCGAACGCCCGCGCGTGGCCGATGCGGGCCCGGCGCGCGAGTTCAGCCACCCTGACCATCGCGGCAGCATTGGCATCATCGCCCCGTACTCGCGTGACTTCTGCAAGGGCTGCAACCGTTTGCGGGTGACCGCCAAGGGTGATCTGCGGCTGTGCCTGTTCGGCGAGTTCGGCGTGCCGCTGCGCCCGCTTCTGCAACGCGACGATGACCATGACGCGCTGCTGGCACGCATCACCACCCAGCTTGGCCTGAAAGCGGCCGGGCATGGACTGCACCAGGGCCAGACCGGGCTGACCCCGCACCTGGCCTCGATCGGAGGATGAGCAACACGATGAGTGGGGAATTGAATGCGGCCTTCCACATGGCCGATGTCCGTAACAAGCGCATCAGCCGCCGCCGTGCGGTGGCGGTGGGCGAGCTGCATGCCGGTCCAGTGGCCTATCCGCTGATCGTCGAGCGCCGCCTGCCCAAGGGCGATGCGCTGGTGATGGCCGAGATTGCCGGCCTGCAGGGCGCCAAGATGGCGTCGATGCTGATGCCGCTGTGCCATCCGTTGCCGCTGGAGCTGGTGCAGGTGTTCTGTGCGCCGGTGCCGGAACGGCAGGCGATCCGCGTGTGGTGCGAGTGCGCGAGCGAGGCGCGCACCGGCGTGGAGATGGAGGCACTGGCCGGCGTCAACGCGGCGCTGCTGACCCTGTACGACCTGAGCAAGCCGGTGGAGCCGGCCCTGCGCATCGAAGGCATCCGCCTGCTGTTCAAGGAAGGCGGCAAGCGCGGGGTCTGGCTGCACCCGGACGGCATGGACGAGGCCGAGCGTGCGCGTTTCAAGCCGCGTGCACCGAAGGGGTTGGAGGGTGCGGCCTGCGCGGTGATCACACTGAGTGATCGCGCCAGCGAGGGCAGTTATGAGGATGTGTCCGGCCCGACCCTGGTGACCGGCCTGAAAAAGCTGGGGGGCGAGGTGGTGGCCGCCGAGGTACTGCCCGATGGCATCGAGCCATTGGCGGGCCGCCTGCAGGCCTTGGCCGCCGAGGGCGTGCGCCTGTGCCTGTGTACCGGAGGTACCGGGCTGGGCCCGCGTGACCTGACCCCGGAGGCGCTGCGTTCCTTGAACGCGCGGCCGGTGCATGGCCTGGCGCAGATGGTGCGGGCACTCAGTGCACAGCACACGCCGATGGCCTGGCTGAGCCGCGCCGAGGTGGTGCAGCTGGGCAACATGCTGGTGTTCGCATTGCCCGGCAGCCCGAAGGCGGCGGCGCAGTGCCTGGACATCTTGGCGCCGGTACTGGGCCACGCCCTGGCGATGGTCGAGGGTGGTGGCCACTGATGATTGCCTACAGCGAAGCCTTGCAGCACCTGCTGGACGCGGCCACGCCGCTGCCGGCCGAGCGCCTGCCGCTGCATGAGGCCGGCGGCCGTACCCTGGCCAGTGACATCCACAGCGGGCAGTCGTTGCCGCCGTTCGACAATTCGGCGATGGACGGCTTCGCGCTGCGCGCCAACGGCGCGACGTTCGAAGCTGGTACCGAGTTCGCTGTGCAGGGCTGGCAGGCAGCCGGTGATGCCGGCGCCGAAGGCGGCGAGGGTGCCTGGGAAATCATGACCGGTGCGCGCATGCCGGCCGGGCTGGATACGGTGGTACCGGTCGAGAACGTGGAGATCCTCGCCAGCGAGGATGGCCGCCCGACCCGCATTGCCCTGAAGGCATTGGTGAAGCCGGGCCAGAACGTGCGCCTGCGTGGCGAGGATGTAAGCGACGGCGAGCGCGTGCTGCAGGCCGGGCAGGTGCTGGACATCAACGCGCGCACCCTGCTGCATGCCATCGGCGTGGGCGAGGTGGCGGTGATGGCGCGGCCAAAGGCGGCGGTGATTGCTACCGGCAAGGAGCTGGTGACCGAGGCGGCGCAGACGCTGGCATCCGGGCAGATTCGTGACAGCAACCGGCCGTATCTGGTCGGCCGCCTGCAGGCCGCCGGTGCCGAGGTGGTCTGGCAGGGCACGGTGGGCGATGAGGTGGCGGCGTTCAACGCGGTGCTGGATGAAGCGCTGGACGCGGGTGCTCAGCTGTTGATCAGCACCGGCGCGGTGTCGGCCGGCCGCTACGATTTCATTCCCGACGCGCTTCGCGGCCGGGGTGCGCGCATCGTGTTCCACAAGGTGGCAATCCGCCCGGGCAAGCCGTTGCTGTTTGCGGTGCTGCCCAATGGCGCGCTGTATTTCGGCCTGCCCGGCAACCCGGTGTCGGCTGCGGTGGGCCAGCGCTTCTTCGTCGAGCCGGTGCTGCGCCGCCTGCTGGGGCTGGCACCGGAGCCGGTGCTGACGTTGCCGCTGCAGGCCGACGTGCGCACGCCGCCGGGCCTGCGCTTCCACGCGCGGGCGCGGGTGGAAGTGGACGCGCAGGGCCGCCTGAGTGCGCGCGTGCTGGCCGGGCAGGAGTCGTTCCGTTTGATGTCCATGCTGCAGGCCAACGCCTGGGTGGTGCTGGAAGGCGAGGGCGGTCTGGCCCCTGCCGGCACGCCGGTGCGTGTGCAGGGCTGGGGTCATCAGGACCCGGTGCAGCTGGCGAGCCAGGAGCCGTAATGAGACAGGTAAATCTGCAGTTGTTCGGCGCGTTCTCCGATCTGGATGCCAGCCGCGAGATTGCCGTGGAGGTGGCCGGCGGCACCGTGGCCGATCTGCGCCAGGCGCTGCGCGAGCTGCTGCCGCTGCGTTGGCCGGGTTTCCGTGCCGGGCTGCTGGATTACTCGGCGTTCGCCGACCAGCAACGCGTGCTGCGCGACCACGAGGCGTTGCCCGACGATGGCCGGGTCGCGATCCTGCCGCCGGTGAGCGGGGGCTGAGCGATGAGCGAGACGATCATCGCGAAGGTGGTGGACCGCGCGCAGGCGGCGATTGATCCGGCCGAAGGCATCGCGGCGGTCTCCGATCCGGGCTTCGGCGGCATCGATGTGTTCATCGGCAAGGTGCGCGACGTCAATGTGGGCCGGCAGGTGACCGGGATCACCTACGACCTGTTCGAGCCGTTGGTGCTGAACGAGTTCAAGCGCCTGGCCGCCGAGGTCGAGGCCACGTTTGGTCCGAAGCTGAAGCTGTATGTGGCACACGCCAAGGGCCGGTTGGGCATCGGCGATGTGGCGGTGGTGGTGGCCGCCGGCAGCCCGCACCGTGACGAGGCGTTCCGCGCCTGCCGGCAGTTGATCGAGGTGGTGAAACACCAGTGCCCGATCTGGAAGCAGGAGCATTACGAGGACGGCGACAGCCAGTGGAGCGAAGGTTGCAGCCTGTGCCATGCGGACGATGAGCCTGCGCATGCGCACAGCCACAGCCCGTGACGCCAGTAGATCCACGCCATGCGTGGATAGCGCTCTCCCGGCGCACCCGGCCGACGCAGCCACGCATGGCGTGGCTCTACCATGAATGGAACCATCAACGGCATCGTGTTGGCCGGTGGCCTGTCGAGCAGGATGGGCCGCGACAAGGCAACGCTGCCGTGGCAGGGCCGCACCCTGCTGGAGCACATGCGGGGCCTGTTGACGCAGGCCGGCGCGCGCGAGGTCTGGATCAGCGGCAACTACCCGGCCTTCGGCGGCATCCCCGATCGTGTGCCCCGATGCGGGCCACTGGGCGGGCTCTACAGCGTGGCAATGCAGATGCCTGACGAGCCGGCATGGGTGGTGCCGGTGGACACGCCGCGGTTGAGCGCGGTACTGCTGCAGCGACTGTGCCTGGCAGGAGACACTCCCTGCGTGGTGTTTGCCGACGAACCATTGCCGATGCGGTTGCAGATCGATGATCATTGCCGCCGCGTGCTGCAGGAATTGATTGAAGATCCGAGGGCACGTCGTTCGCTGCGTGCCCTGCAGGAACGCCTGGGCGTGACCCGGTTGCCACTGGCGCCAGGGGATCAGGCGTTGCTGCTCAACTGCAATACCCCATCGGAATGGGAGTCCACCGCACCATGAAAGTCCAGCTGCAACAGCAATCGATGCGCCTGCGCGTGGATGAAGAGGAACTGGCGCGCCTGCTGGTCGGTGAGTCGGTGGAGAACCTGACCCGCTTTGGCGGCAGCGGTGGCTGGGGTGTGGCACTGTCGTTGCATGCCGGCGATCAGGCGGTGCTGCTCGATGGCGGTACGTTCTGCCGGCTGGTGCTGCCGCGCGAAGCCGTGGAGGCACTGGCGGCGCGCCTGCCGTGCCGTGAGGGTCTTGGCTTCGGCATCGCATTGGATGACGACAGCATGCTGCAACTCCAGTTCGACGTGGATGTGCGCGACAGCGTGCGGCAGCGCGGTGCGCAACGGCGTTCGAAGCCTGCGTCGGAGTAGGTGCATTGCGCAGGGGCGGGCGGCATGCTGTCGTATGATGGGGGCCTTCGTTCCTGCGTCGCTGCAATGCCCCTGAACCCCTCTGCTCCTTCTCCGCTGCGACCGGCCACGCCCAATCCTGCGGCGGCCGATGACGGTGATGCGCTGCATTTCTGCAGCACCTGCGCGTTCTCCGATGCCTGCACGTCGCAGGGCTATGACAAGACCGCGCTGGGCGAGCTGCATGTGCTGGTTGACCACGTGGGGCCGTTCCAGGCCGGTGACTACCTGTTCCGTGCCGGTGATCCGTTCGATTCGATCGCCGCCGTGCGTGCCGGCATGGTCAAGACCTTTGTCGATGACAGCCAGGGCAACGAGCAGGTGCTGGGCTTCAACCTGCCCGGTGAAGTGATCGGGCTCAATGCCATCCACGGTGCGCGCTTTCCCTGCAATGCCGTGGCGCTGGACACGGTCTATCTGTGTCGCATCTCCTTCCCGCGATTGAGCCTGCTGGCCACCCGCATGCCGGGGTTGCAGGCACGGCTGTTCAGCCTGCTCAGTGCCGAGATCGGCAAGGTCGCTACGTTGGCCGCCAACCATCGCACCGAGGAGCGCATGGCGGCGTTTCTGCTGGATCTTTCCGAGCGCTATGCCCGGCGCGGATTCTCGGCTACCCGCTTCAACCTGAGCATGGCCCGTACCGAGATTGCCAACTACCTGCGGATGGCGCCGGAGACGGTGAGCCGGGTGCTGCGCCGGTTGAGCGACGAGGGTGTGATTGCGGTGAACCAACGTGAGATGCTGTTGCTGCAACCCGAGCGGCTGGCGGAACTGGCCGTGACCCGGGAACCCGGACTGGACTGATCAGACAACCAAGGGGCCGACCATGAAGCGAGTGGGGCTGTTGTTGCTCGGAATGCTGGCTGCAGTTCCGGCCTGGGCGGCCGACCTGACGGTGTCGGCGGCGTCGAGCCTGACCGAGAGCTTCCGTGAACTGGGCGCGGCCTACGAGAAGGCGCACCCGGGCACCAAGGTCGACTTCAACTTTGCCGCGTCTGGCGTACTGCTGCAGCAGATCAGCCGCGGTGCACCGGTGGATGTATTCGCCTCGGCCGACGAAACCACGATGGACCAGGCGCAGCAGCAGGATCTGCTGGCCGCCGGTAGCCGCGAGGTGTTCGCGGTGAATGCGCTGTGGGTGGTGGTGCCACCGCAGGCCAAGGTGGCGCCGCGTACCTTGAAGGACCTCGCCGGTGCTGGTGTGCAGCGCATCGCGCTGGGCAACCCGGACAGCGTGCCGGTAGGCCGCTATGCCAAGGGAGCACTGGAAGCGGCGGGCCTGTGGCCGTCGGTGCGGGGCAAGGCCATCACCACGCAGAACGTGCGCCAGTCGTTGGACTACGTGGCACGCGGTGAAGTGGATGCCGGCTTTGTCTATGCCACCGATGCGCAGGCGATGCCCGACCGGGTGCGCCGCGCCTTTGCGGTGCCGGTGGCCGGTCGCATCGCGTATCCGCTGGCAGTGATCAAGGCCAGTGCACAGCCGGCGGAGGCCAAGCGCTTCACCGCCTTCGTGCGCTCGGCTCAGGGCCAGGCGATCCTGGCCAAACACGGGTTCGGCAAGCCCTGAGGCATGGATCTGGACTGGAGCGCGCTGGGGTTGTCGCTGAAGGTGGCCGGTTGGGCCACCGCGATCAACCTGGTGCTGGGCGTAGCACTGGGCGCCCTGCTGGCGCGTCGGCGCTTTCCCGGCCGCGAGCTGCTGGATTCGCTGCTGACCCTGCCGATGGTGCTGCCACCGACGGTGCTGGGTTACTACCTGTTGGTACTGATCGGTCGCAACGGCCCTATCGGGGCGTGGCTGCAATCGTGGTTCGGCATCAACCTGGTGTTCACCTGGCAGGCGGCGGTGATCGCTGCGGCGGTGGCCTCGCTGCCGTTGGTGTTCAAGCCGGCACGCGCGGCGTTCGAGGAAGTGGACGGGCAGCTGGAGCAGGCCGCACGCACGCTGGGTGTGTCCGAAGTGGCGGTGTTTTTCCGCATCACGCTGCCACTGGCGTGGCGCGGCATCCTCGCCGGCCTGCTGCTGGCGTTTGCGCGCGCGATGGGCGAGTTCGGTGCGACGCTGATGGTGGCCGGCAGCATTCCGGGCCGGACGCAGACGTTGTCGATCGCCATCTACGAGGCGGTACAGGCCGGCCAGGACGGCAAGGCCAATGCGCTGGTGATCCTGACCTCGGTGGTCTGCATCGTGATCCTGTTGCTGGCCGCGCGGCTGGTGGGCGGGCGTCGCCGGGAGCTGCGCGATGTGGCTTGAACTGCAGGTACAGCGCCGCCTGCAGGCGGCCGCCCAGGATTTCGTGTTGGACGTATCGCTGCAGTGCACGCAGCAGCAGGTGGTGTTGTCTGGTCCGTCCGGTTCCGGAAAGAGCCTGACCCTGAAAGCGGTGGCCGGGTTGCTGCGGCCACGCCAGGGCCATGTGCGCCTGCAGGGACAGACCCTGTTCGATGCGGCCACCGGCGTGGATCTACCGCCGCAGCGCCGCCGGATAGGCTATGTGTTCCAGGACTACGCATTGTTCCCGCACCTGAGCGTGCGCCAGAACGTGGCATTCGGTCTGGAGAAGGGGTGGTTGAATCCGCGGATCGGCCGGCGCATCGATGCGGTGGAACAATGGCTGCAGGCGTTCCGTATCGACACGGTGGGTGATCTGCTGCCCTCGCAGGTGTCCGGTGGCCAGCGCCAGCGCACGGCGTTGGCACGTGCGCTGGTGACGCAGCCGCAGGCGCTGTTGCTGGATGAGCCGTTCTCCGCGTTGGATCATGACCTGCGCCAGCATCTGCGCCAGGAGCTGGAGACCGTGCTGGACCGGACCGGAATCCCGTTGCTGTTGATCAGCCACGACCCGCAGGATGTGGCGATGTTCGGCCAGCAGGTGGCGCGCGTGGTGGACGGCCGTATCGTCGGGGGGTGACCCGGCACCTGTAGAGGCGAGGCCCTCGTGGGGGGGGGGTCCGCGCCCACCCGGCCGCCGTGGGCGGGGGGGTGAAGGGTGCACCGGATCATAAAATGACCGCAGGGGGGGGGGCGTCGGGGCGCGGCGGGGCCCATTGCGTTTGACCTCCCACTGCGAGTCGCGCTG
>NZ_JASJSI010000126.1:0-2500 GCF_030237085.1 Stenotrophomonas maltophilia group sp. Smal32 | reverse complement strand
CTTCTGGCTGACCTTCAACAGGTCCTTCAGCAATTCGCTGCCACTGAGCCGGGCCAATTCGCGCAGCACCCCCTTGCTCAGCAGGCGCAGC
The DNA here is from genome assembly GCF_030237085.1 of Stenotrophomonas maltophilia group sp. Smal32. NCBI lineage: Bacteria > Pseudomonadati > Pseudomonadota > Gammaproteobacteria > Lysobacterales > Lysobacteraceae > Stenotrophomonas > Stenotrophomonas maltophilia group sp. Smal32. Next base: position 2,409 of record NZ_JASJSI010000126.1, on the reverse strand, counting down.
TCGCGGTCATGCAGGGCGGCCACGGCGGTGGTGTCGCCGTACCAGGTGGCCAATGCCTGCAGCAGGGCAGGATCGTTCTCGGGTACTACGTGCAGGGTGTCGCCCGCGCGATAGGCCATGCCACTGCCGGCAATGTCCAGCTGCAGGTGCCACGCCGCCGGGTCGCTGCTGTTCAAACGGCGACGTTCGAGAATGGGGGCGGCAAACGCATTGTCCTCGCCATAGGCGGTGACCTGCAGGCGCAAGTCCTGGCCGGCGCTGAGGTCGCCGTCCAGCACCTGGCCGAGCACCGGCTGCCATTGCTGGAAGAACTGCTCGTAGCCCAGGTCAGCGTCCACGCGGTGCAGCAGCGGCTGCGCCTGGCGCTCACTCAGCGCAGCATCCAGCGCCTTGGTGAAGCCACAGAAGCTGGGGTAGCCGGTGTCACCAAGGCCAAACACCGCATAGCGCAGGCCGCTCAGCGTCGGGGTCTGGCGCAGTGTTTCGAAGAACTGCTCGCCGTTGGCCGGCGGCTCGCCATCGCCGAACGAGCTTGAGATCGCCAGCAGCACATCGCCGTGGCCGAGACTGGCCACGTCGATGTCGTTGAACGGGAGCACCTGCGGCGCGTGCGGCTGCAGGTCCGCGCCCAGGCGCTGGGCCAGAGCGCGGGCATTGCCCGACTCGGACGCGAAACCCACCAGCAGGCGGCTGAAGGGCGCACTGGTCGGGAGGGCGTTCACGCGGCCTCGTAGAAGTCGTCGAACTTTTCCTTGCTGAACTCGACCAGGTCGTAGTTCTGCATCAGGTCGTTCACCACGCGGCGGATGCTGATATAGGAGGTGATGTTGCCGTCGGCGTCGAACAGCGGCTGCACCGTGGTGTCGACCACGTAGAGCACGCCGCCCTTGCCGAGGTTGGGCACGATGCCGGTCCAGGTCTTGCCGGCCTTGATGGTGTCCCACATGTCCTTGTAGACCGCCTTGGGCACATCCGGGTGGCGCACGATGCTGTGCGGCTGGCCGATCAGCTCCTCGCGGGCGAAGCCGGTGAGCGTGCAGAACAGGTCGTTGGCGTAGGTGATGTTGCCCTGCAGGTCGGTGGTGGAGATCACCATGACGTTCTGCATGGCGTTCAGCAGCTGGGCGTTGTCGGGGGTGTAGCTCATCGCAGGGTCCTTATGGATGCCGGTAGCGCCGGCGTGTTCGGGTCCTGCATAGAGATACGCCCGCACGGCGGCGGGCGGTTTGACATTGGTCAAGCGGGGGGCGCGAAGGGCTGCGACGGGGTGTCGCAGGGAGGTTCTCTGTAGAGCCGAGCCCATGCTCGGCTGCGGTGACCGTTACAGCCGAGCGTGGGCTCGGCTCTACAGAAAGGGCAAGGTGTCAGCCCATCAGATAGCGCAGCACACCGGCGGAGACCACGCCGATCAGCACCGTCGGCAGCATCGACAGCCGCGTGGCGGCCAGCAGGGTGATCGCCAGTGCGGCCAGGTCGGCGGGCTTGTCAGCGACGAAGTCCGGGGCGATCACCGAGATCAGCACGCAGCCCGGCGCGGCTTCCATCACCGTCACGGCGCGTTTGCTCAATGTGCGGTTGCGCAGCGCGAGGAAACCGACAATGCGGGTCAGGTAGGTGGCGGTGGCCATCAGCACGATGGTCAGCACCGAGGTCCAGTGGATCAGTCCGTTGAAGATCATGCCGCGTCCTCCGCCAGCAGCCAGGCGGCCGCCAGGCCGGCCAATGCGCCGCTGGCTACGTACCAGGCGCCCGGAATCAGCAGATAGGTGGCAGCGGCCACCACCAGGCTCACCAGCCACGGCCGCGCGGCCTTCACGCCCTGCCACATGCCGCGCAGTAGCACCAGGAACACGGCGGGGAAGGCCATGTCGAAGCCATAGGCGTGGATGTCGCCCAGCATCGGTCCGACGATCGCGCCCAGCGCGGTACAGGCTACCCACACCGTATACAGGCCTGCCGATACGCCCAGGTAGTAGGCCAGGCTGAAGCCAAGTGCGCGGCGTCGCGCATCGGCCACGCCCATCGCCCAGCTTTCATCGCACATGAAGAACAGGGCCGGCAGCACGCGGCGTCGTGGCAGGTGCTGCAGCAGCGGGGCCAGGCTGGCGCCCATCAGCAGGTGGCGGCTATTGACCAGTGCGGTGATGGCCACGATCAGTGCAATGTGCGGTGGCGAGGTCCACAGTTCGACGGCGGCGAACTCTGAGCCGCCAGCGAAGTTGAGGCCGGTCATCAGCGGCACTTCCAGTGCGCTCAGGCCTTTCTGGGCGGCCTGGGCGCCAAGTACCAGGGCGAAGGGAATGAAGCCGATCATTACCGGCACCGCAGCACGCAGGCCGCGCAGGAATTCGGCACGTGGGGCGGTGTGGCAGGCGTCGGGCAGGGGGAGGGTGGTACGGGCGTCCATCT
>NZ_JASJSI010000125.1:0-11768 GCF_030237085.1 Stenotrophomonas maltophilia group sp. Smal32 | reverse complement strand
TGAGTTGTGGGGGGGGGTGATATTTTTATAATACAAAAAAACGGTGGGGGGGGGGGGCGCCCCGCGCGGCCGGTGGGGGGGCGCCCGCGCGGCGCCCCCCGCCACCCCGCGGGGGGGTTGTGGGGGGGGCCGGGGGGCGGGCCCCCCGCCCCCTCAAACGCAGGAACAGGCAGGCGCCACAGCGATCAATCTTCTGGAGTCGCAAACCCGGAAAACAGAAAAGCCCGCGCGAGGGCGGGCTTTTTCGGTTCCTGCTGCGGCGACTGGCGCTCCCTAGGGGACTCGAACCCCTGTTTTAGCCTTGAGAGGGCCACGTCCTAACCACTAGACGAAGGGAGCGTAACTGTGTCGCTGCCGAGGCAGGAGCGCTAGTATATGCACCTCGATGCCATTGGGCAATCCCGAAACTTCAACCGGAAGCGCCAACATCATTTCCTCTGCTACATCACCGTTCAGCCTGCGCGTCATCCCGCGCGACCAGCACACGATCTCCCGCAAGGACATCAGCCCGAACGCCCTGCGCGTGCTTTATCGCCTGCGCGATGCCGGCTTCGGCGCCTACCTTGTCGGCGGCGCGGTGCGCGACCTGCTGGTCAATGGCCAACCCAAGGATTTCGACGTGGCCACCGACGCCACGCCCGAACAGGTCAAGCAGCTGTTCCGCAACTGCCGCCTGATCGGCCGCCGGTTCCGCCTCGCCCACGTTGTGTTCGGCCGCGAGATCATCGAAGTCGCCACCTTCCGCGCCAACAGCGATGACGGCAGCGGCGACCGCGAGATGGAAAACGGCATGCTCGTGCGCGACAACGTGTACGGCACCATCGAAGACGACGCCATCCGCCGCGACTTCACCTGCAACGCCCTGTACTACGCCATCGAGGACTTCTCGGTGCGTGACTACACCGGCGGCTTCGAAGACGTGCAGGCGCGCCTGATGAAACTCATCGGCGACCCGGTACAGCGCTACCAGGAAGACCCGGTACGCATGCTGCGCGCCGTGCGCCTGGCGGCCAAGCTCGGCTTCCAGATCGAAGAGGGCACCGCCGCGCCGATCCCGCAGCTGGCCGGCCTGCTCAACGAAGCCGCGCCGGCACGCCTGTTCGAGGAAGTGCTGAAGCTGTTCCTGTCCGGGCACGGCGTGGCCAGCTTCGAAGGCCTGGAGCGTTACGGCCTGCTCGACGTGCTGTTCCCGGAAAGTGCCAAGGCGCTGAAGTCCAACCGCACCGGCGCGCTGCGCCGCATGCTGGTCGAGGGCCTGGCCAACACCGATGCGCGCGTGGCCAACGACGAGCCGGTCTCGCCCGCGTTCCTGTTCGCGCTGCTGCTGTGGCCGGCGTTCTGCCGCGCGCAGGCGACCCTGCTCAAGCAGGGCGTGGCACCGGAGGAGGCGCAGCGTCGTGCTGCCGACCGTGTGACCGTGCAGCAGCTGAGCACCATCGCATTGCCGCGCCGCTTCTCGCTGCCGATGCAGGAAATCTGGCTGCTGCAGTCGCGCTTCGGCTCGCGCCAGCGCAAGCGCGTATTCCGTACGCTCACGCACCCGCGCTTCCGCGCCGCGTTCGACTTCCTCAGCCTGCGCCAGGTGGCCTCGGCCGAGCACGCTGCCGATGTTGAATTCTGGCGTGAGGCACAGGCCCAGTCCGGCCGCGAGCTGGAATCGTCGCTGGATGCGATGCACAGCGAAGAGGGCGATGACGAGAACGGAGCACCGCGCAAGCGGCGCCGTCGTCGTCGCCGTCCGGGTGCCTCGGCCGGTGCAGCTGGCGAATAAGCAATGACGCCTGCGTGGATCGGCCTCGGCGCCAACCTCGGCGATGCGGCCACGACTGTCGGCGCGGCGATCACCGCGCTGGACGGCCTGCCCGGGACACGCGTGCTGCAGGCCTCGCGCCTGTACGTAACGCCGGCCTGGGGCAATGAAGACCAGCCACCGTTCGTGAACGCGGTGGCCGCGGTCGAAACGTCACTGGCAGCCGATGAACTGCTGCAGGCGATGCTGGCGCTGGAGCAGCGCTTTGGTCGCGTGCGTGACGCGGCGGTGCACTGGGGGCCGCGCGCGCTGGACCTGGACCTGCTGCTGTATGGCGCGCAGGTGCTCGACCAGCCCGGCCTGCAGGTACCGCACCCTTACATGCACGAGCGTGCCTTCGTGTTGGTGCCGCTGGCCGAAATCGCGCCGGATCTGGCCATTCCCGGGCATGGCCGCGTGCGGGATGCAGTGATGCGGGTGGATGCCTGCGGGATCGCGCCGATAGGGTGATAATGCCCGGGTTATCTCCCCCGGTTATCAGCACATGAGCACCCACGCAGACAGCAAGCCCTGGACCGTTCCCGCCCTGGCCGAGGCCAAGCGCAACGGCCAGAAGCTGGTCATGTTGACCGCCTACGACGCTGGCTTCGCCCGCACCTTCGATGCCAATGGCATCGACCTGATCCTGATCGGCGATTCGCTGGGCATGGTCGTGCAGGGCCATGATTCGACCCTGCCGGTGACTGTGGCCGACATGGTCTACCACACCCGCGCCGTGGCCCGCGTGCTGCAGCGCGCGCTGCTGGTGGCCGACCTGCCGTTCGGTGCCGATGCCACCCCGGAACGCGCGCTGGATGCCTCGCTGCAGCTGCTGCAGGCCGGTGCCGAGATGGTCAAGATCGAAGGTGCCGGCTTCAAGGTCGACATCATCCGCTACCTGGTCGAGCGCGAGATTCCGGTCTGCGCCCATCTGGGCCTGACCCCGCAGTCGGTATTGCGCCTGGGCGGCTTCAAGATCCAGGGCCGTGGCGATGCCGCGCGCCAGCTGGTGGAAGATGCCAGGGCGGTGGCCGCCGCCGGCGCCAGCATCATGGTGCTCGAATGCGTGCCGACCCCGGTCGCTGCGGAAGTGACCGCGGCGGTGGATGTGCCGACCATCGGCATCGGTGCCGGCCCGCAGTGCGACGGCCAGGTGCTGGTGCTGCACGATTTCCTCGGCCTGGATAGTGGCCATCGCCGCCCCAAGTTCGTCAAGGATTTCCTTGCCGAAGGCGGCTCGGTGGCCGGTGCCACCCGCGCCTATGCCGACGCCGTGCGCGACGGCAGCTTCCCCGACGAACAGCACGCCTACGCTCAATGATCCAGACCTTCAACGAGCTCGGCGCGCTGCGCGGGCAGATCGCCCAGTGGAAGCGCGAAGGCCTGCGCGTGGCGCTGGTGCCGACCATGGGCAATCTGCACGGTGGCCACCATTCGCTGGTGACCCTGGCCCGCCAGTACGCCGACAGGGTGGTGGCGAGCATCTTCGTCAACCCGACCCAGTTCGGGCCGAACGAAGACTTCAACCGCTACCCGCGCACGCCCGAGGCCGACGTGGCCGGGCTGGAGCAGGTCGGCTGCGACGCGGTGTGGTTGCCCAGCGTCGAGGCCATGTACCCGCTGGGCGTGGACAAGACCACGCAGATGCACACGCCGGGCGTGAGCGAGGTGCTGGAAGGCGCCAGCCGCCCGGGCCACTTCGATGGCGTCTGCACGGTGGTGGCGCGCCTGTTCCTGCAGGTGCAGCCGGATGTGGCCGTGTTCGGCCGCAAGGACTACCAGCAGCTGGCCGTGATCAGGCAGATGGTGGCTGAGCTGTCGTTCCCCATCCAGATCGTCGGCGCCGAGATCGTGCGCGACGAGGACGGCCTGGCCAAGAGTTCCCGCAACCAGTACCTCAGCGCAGAACAGCGCCCGGTTGCGACGACCATCCACCGCACGCTGCTGGGCATGCGCGAAGGCTACGTGGCCGGGTACACGCGGGCGCAGATCGAGGCCGACGCCACGGCCGCGCTGCAGGCGGCTGGTTTCCAGGTCGACTACGCGGTGCTGCGCACGCCCGAACTGGCTGAGCCGACCTTCGATGGCGGCGGCCGCGTGGCGCTGATCGCCGCGCGCCTGGGCACGACGCGCCTGATCGACAACCTGGAATTCTGAGCCGCACCTGGCTCCTGGGCGCCCCGCGGGGCGCCTCTCACCATCCCACGGACGGGAGACTGGAAATGAAGGAACCGGACACTGACGCGGGCCGCCTCGCCCAGGCCTCGATCCTGGCGGTGCTGGCGGCCGGCATGCTGCCGGCCCAGCTGTTTGGCGGCCTGTTGTTCGCGCTTGAATTCAGGCGTACGCCGATGCCTGCGCTCACCGGTGGGGGGCTGATGTTCGTGCTGGCAGCCTGCAATGCGATTGCCGTGCTGCTGCCGATGGCATTGATCCAGCATTCTCAGCGACGCCTGCGCCGGGCCGGTTTCGTGCTGGCCGGCTTTGGCCTTGGCGCGCTGGCGATGGCCACCTGCGGCTGGCCGGGTGAAACCCAGGGCCCCCTGCTGCACCGCCTGCGCTATGTCGATACCTTCGATGTGATCAGCTACGCCTTGATGGTGCTGGCGGCGGGTGGCCTCGGCCTGGTTGCCGGGCTGGCCTTCCATGCGGTGTTCCGCCTCTGGCTGGAGGGTGCCTCCGGCCGCGCTCCGGCAATGCCGCCGGGCGAGGGCACCTGAACGGCCTTCAGCGTCCTGCCGCAGACCCCTGACGATGGCCAAGCGGGTGCTAGAATCCGCTCTTTCCTTTGCCGTTGCAGCGCCCCCATGCACCTGTCCCTGCTCAAGACCAAGATCCACCGCGCCACCGTCACCCATTCCGAGCTGAACTACGAAGGCTCGATCGCCATCGATGACAACCTGCTGGCTGCCACCGGCATCCGCGAGTTCGAGCAGGTGCACATCTGGGACGTGACCAACGGTGCGCGCTTCTCGACCTATGCCATCCGCGCCGAAGCCGGCAGCGGCGTTGTCTCGCTCAACGGTGGCGCCGCGCGCCACGTGCAGGTCGGTGACATCATCATCATCGCCGCGTTCGCCAGCATGACCGAGCAGGAAGCCGACAGCTTCAAGCCGAAGCTGGTGTACGTTGATGGCAAGAACCAGATCACCCACACCAACGACACGATCCCGACCCAGGCCGCATGACAACGAACAACGGATTCGACTCGCTGCATTCCCACGCCCAGCGCCTGAAGGGCGCAAGCATCCCCAGCCTCCTCGCCGCCGAACCCGGCCGCGTGCAGGACCTGGCGCTGCGGGTCGGTCCGTTGTACGTCAACTTCGCCCGGCAGAAATACGATGCCGCGGCGTTGCAGGCATTGCTGGCTTTGGCCGCCGAACGTGATGTCGGCGGTGCCATCACGCGCCTGTTCCGTGGTGAGCAGGTCAACCTGACCGAAGGTCGCGCCGCACTGCACACCGCACTGCGCGGCGACGTGGTCGATGCGCCGGTGGCGGCCGAGGCCTATGCCACCGCGCGCGAAATCCGCCAGCGCATGGGTGTGCTGGTGCGCGCGCTGGAAGACAGCGGCGTCACCGACGTGGTCAGCGTCGGCATCGGTGGTTCCGATCTCGGTCCGCGCCTGGTCGCCGATGCGCTGCGCCCGGTCAGCGGTGCGCGCCTGCGCGTGCATTTCGTGTCGAACGTGGACGGCGCCGCCATGCAGCGCACGCTGGCCACGCTGGATCCGGCCAGGACCGCCGGCATCCTCATTTCCAAGACCTTCGGCACCCAGGAAACCCTGCTCAACGGGCAGATCCTGCACGACTGGCTGGGTGGCAGCGAGCGCCTGTACGCGGTCAGCGCCAACCCCGAGCGTGCGGCCAAGGCCTTCGCCATCGCCGCCGATCGCGTGCTGCCGATGTGGGATTGGGTCGGTGGCCGTTATTCGTTGTGGTCGGCGGTTGGTTTCCCGATTGCGCTGGCCATCGGTTTCGAGCGTTTCGAGCAGCTGCTGGACGGCGCCGCGCAGATGGATGCGCACGCGCTGGACGCGCCGCTGGAGCGCAACCTGCCGGTGCTGCATGGCCTGACTGACATCTGGAACCGCAACGTGCTGGGCCATGCCACGCACGCGGTGATGACCTACGACCAGCGCCTGGCGCTGCTGCCGGCCTACCTGCAGCAGCTGGTGATGGAAAGCCTGGGCAAGCGCGTGCAGCGTGATGGCCAGCCGGTCACCACCGATACCGTGCCGGTGTGGTGGGGCGGGGCAGGTACCGACGTGCAGCACAGCTTCTTCCAGGCGCTGCACCAGGGCACCAGCGTCGTGCCGGCCGATTTCATCGGCTGCGTGCACAACGATGATCCGTACACGATCAATCACCAGGCGCTGCTGGCCAACCTGCTGGCGCAGACCGAAGCGCTGGCCAATGGCCAGAGCAGCGACGACCCGCACCGCGATTATCCGGGGGGGCGCCCGAGCACGCTGATCCTGCTCGACGCGCTGACCCCGCAGGCGCTGGGTGCGTTGATCGCCATGTACGAACACGCCGTGTACGTGCAGTCGGTGATCTGGAACATCAACGCCTTCGACCAGTTCGGTGTTGAACTGGGCAAGCAGCTGGCCAGTGGCCTGTTGCCGGCGCTGCAGGGCGAGGATGTGGCGGTAGCCGATCCGATGACCCGCGAGATCCTCGCGCAGCTGAAGCGCTGACGCCCCCTGTAGGGTCGAGCCATGCTCGACTCTACAATCCGGTAGCGCCGGGCCATGCCCGGCGGAGGCGACGCCGTGTCACCGGCTCGGGTCGCGTTCCGGGCTGGGTCGCTTGGCCAGCTTGCGCTGCAGCGAACGCCGGTGCATGCCGAGCAGGCGTGCGGCCGCTGATACGTTGCCTCCGGTTTCGTGCATCGCCTGCTGGATGTGTTCCCACTGCAGGCGGCTGATCGGCGTCATCGCATCGGGCACTTCCATTTCGCCGTCGTCGGCCGGGCCGTCATCCTCCTCGCCCAGGGCGCGCAGGATCATCGGTACCGTGGCCGGCTTCGGCAGGTAGTCGTCGGCCCCGAGCTTGATCGCTTCCACCGCGGTGGCGATGCTGGCGTAGCCGGTCACCAGCAGGATCCGCATGTCCGCGCGCAGGGCGCGCAACGGTTGGATCAGTGCCAGGCCGGAGTCGCTGCCCAGCTTCAGGTCGATCAGGGCGAACGCCGGCGGGTGCTGGCGGGCCAATGCCAGCGCGCTGGCGGCATCCTGCGCGGTCTGGGTTTCAAGCCCCTTGCGGGCCAGGCTGCGCTGCAGGGTGCGCAGGTACAGTTCGTCGTCGTCGACCAGCAGGCCGAGGGTTGAGGCGCTCATGGGGTTTCCTCGCGTGGGGCCAGCGGCAGGCGGAAGCCGACGCGGCTGCCGGCCCCTTGGGCCGGGCGCATCCACATCTCGCCGTCGAGGCGTTCGATCGTGGCATGGGACAGGGCCAGGCCGACCCCCATGCCTTCACTCTTGCTGCTGCCGAACAGCTTGCCCGGCAGTACCGCGGCGCGCGCGTTGAAGCCGTGGCCGTAGTCGCGTACTTCGCCGATCAGATCGTCGCCTTCGATGCGCAGGTCCAGGTCCACGCGCGGCCGGCCGGCCTGTTCACCAGCATCGGCGGCATTGTTCAGCAGCACCATCAGCAGGTGGCCCACGCCCGGGTCCAGCGGCAACCGCAGCGGCGCATCGTCGTTGCGGTGCAGGTCGATGGTCGGGCGCACCAGCCGCCATTGCTCCAGCACCTGCTGGGCGCTGGAATGGCTGCGTCCGGGTGCATCGGCCGAGGCCGGTGCGGCCAGCGCCAGCACGCGCTCCCGGCACTGCACCAGCAGTTCGCGCAGCGTTTCCATGTCCTCGCGCACTTCCGGTTCTTCGCTGCGCTCGGCCACATCGTCGGCAAGCAGGGTCATGGTCGCAAGCGGTGTGTTCAGTTCATGGGCCACCGAGGCGGCATGAGTGGCCAGGGCGACGATGCCCTCGTTGCGTGCGAAGCGCTCGCGCAGGGCCGACAGTTCCAGTTCGCGCTGGCGCAGCGCAAGGGCCAGCCGGGTCGAGAAGGCCAGCACCACCGCTGCGGAGATCAGGAAGTTGGCGACCACGCCCCAGCGGTTGAGGTCCTGCGCGCGGAAGTAACCGTCCGGCAGCGGCTGGCCGAAGACGCCACTGCTGGCATAGCCGAGCAGGCAGGCCAGTGCCACCGCCAGCGCCCAGCGCAGGGGCAGGGCGAACGCAGCCAGCGCGATCAGGATCAGGAACAGCGAGCTGAACGGATTGGCCATGCCACCGCTCCAGCCGACCATCCAGGTCAGGATGATCACGTCCACCAGGATGTGGCCGAACGCGGTCAGGGGCGCGGTATCAGCCGCTTCCGGGCGCAGCTGGGTGTAGATGTTGAACAGGGTCAGTACGGCCACGCCGGCCCACAGTGGCAGCTGCGGCAACGGCAGGCCCAGCACCCAGGTGGCGACCAGGATGGTGGCGGCCTGGCCGCCCACGGCAAGCCAGCGCAGGCTGCACAGGGTACGGAGAAACGGGGCGTCGGGACCGGTCATGCACGCTCATCGTATGCGTTCACGGGCGAGCGTGCCTGCGACAATAGGCCGCAGCCGTGCCGCCGGCTGAATGCGAGTCACCCCGAATGCGGGGGCGGGCGGTAGAATGCGCCCATGCACGACGCCGTCACCCGCCCGACTCCGCCCTCCGATGCCACCTCCTGGCCCCGCCGCCAGACCCATGCCGTGCAGATCGGCGGGGTCACCGTAGGCGGGGGCAAGCCGGTGGTGGTGCAGTCGATGACCAATACCGACACTTCCGATGTCGCCTCCAGCGTGAAGCAGGTGGCCGAGCTGTGGCGTGCCGGTTCGGAGATGGTGCGGTTGACCGTCAACACCGTTGAAGCCGCTGCGGCGATTCCGCGCATCGTCGAGAAGCTGGCGATGATGGGTATCGATGTACCGCTGATCGGTGACTTCCACTACAACGGCCATCAGTTGCTCACCGCCGAGCCGGCGTGTGCCGAAGCGCTGGCCAAGTACCGCATCAACCCGGGCAACGTCGGCTTCGGCAAGAAGAAGGACCTGCAGTTCGCCCAGCTGATCGAGTTCGCGATCCGCTACAACAAGCCGGTGCGCATCGGCGCCAACTGGGGCTCGCTGGACCAGGCCCTGGCGGCGAAGCTGATGGACGAGAACAACCTGCGCGAACAGCCCTGGGACGCCGGCCGCGTGCTGCGCGAGGCGCTGATCCGCTCGGCGCTGGATTCGGCCGAGCAGGCAGTGGAGCTGGGCCTGCCGCGCGATCGCATCGTGCTGTCGGCCAAGGTCAGTGGCGTGCAGGAGCTGATCGCGGTGTACCGCGACCTGGCCCAGCGCTCCGACTTCGCCCTGCATCTGGGCCTGACCGAAGCGGGTATCGGCAGCAAGGGCATCGTGGCATCGTCCGCGGCGCTGAGCGTGCTGCTGCAGGAAGGCATCGGTGACACCATCCGCATCTCGCTGACCCCGGAACCGGGCCAGTCGCGCACGCAGGAAGTGATCGTCGCCCAGGAGCTGCTGCAGACCACCGGCCAGCGTGCCTTCACGCCGCTTGTCACGGCCTGCCCTGGTTGCGGCCGCACCACCTCCGAATTCTTCCAGGAGTTGGCCAAGGTGGTGCAGAACCACGTGCGCGAGAAGATGCCGCTGTGGAAGATCCACCACCCGGGTGCGGAAAACATGACCCTGGCGGTGATGGGCTGCATCGTCAACGGGCCGGGCGAGTCGCGTCACGCCAACATTGGCATCTCGCTGCCGGGCACGGGTGAGACGCCTGCGGCACCGGTATTCGTCGATGGCGAGAAGAAGGTGACCCTGCGCGGCGACAACATCGCCCAGGAGTTCGTCGCCCTGATCGACGATTACGTCGAACACAAATATGTCCGAAGCGCCGGATAAGCCTGCGATCCTCGCCGCACCGGAGTCCGCCTCCGGCTTCCGCCACTGGATGGCGCGCAACGCCTGGCGCCTGGTCCTGTTGTTCGGTGGCCTACTGCTGCCGTTGGCAGGCTTTGTTGCCCTGGCGGACGAAGTGCACGAGTTTGAATCGTTCCATTTCGACGCGCCCCTGCTGTGGCAGATGCATGGTCTGCATTCGCCGTGGCTGGACCGTTTCTTCGTGCTCATCTCGAAACTGGGCTACGAGTGGTTCCTGATCCCGGCCGACGTGCTGATCATCGGCGCGCTGCTGGGCTTCCGGCGCTGGCGCGAGGCGACCTTCGTCGCGGTCAGCTTCGTGGGATCGGCGCTGCTGAACATGGGCAGCAAGCAGTTCTTCCAGCGCCAGCGCCCCAGCCTGTGGGAATCGATTGCGCCGGAGTCGACGTTCAGCTTCCCCAGCGGGCACGCGATGGGCTCGATGACCCTGGCGGTGACCCTGGTGCTGCTGGCCTGGAACACCCGCTGGCGCTGGCCGGTCCTGATGCTGGCACCCGCGTTCAGCCTGCTGGTCAGTGTGTCGCGGGTCTACCTGGGGGTGCATTACCCCTCCGACATCCTGGCCGGATGGTGTGCCGCGCTGGTTTGGGTGGTAGGGTGCTATCTGGTCATGTTCAGTCGCCGGCACCCTTGGCGACGTCACGGCCCGCCGCCAGCGAAGGCCAGCGAAGCACCACCACAGGGGGTTTGACGTGGATGGCCCTTGAGGGACGTCTACGTGATAGATCAGTTGTTTCGTTGCAGCAGGTTCTGCAAGACAGGGGCAAGCACAACGCGCGGTTATGTGATGCGCAAGGCAGATCGCCGGCGCCACATTCCGGACGCGCTTGCAGGGTATCGGCACCCTGCCTAGCTTGACCTGCAATGGCCGCATTCGAAGAGGTACGTGAATGACGATTCGAGTCTACCTGGTGGATGACCACGCACTGGTCCGCACCGGTATGAAGATGATTCTGTCGGGGGAAACCGACATCGAGGTGGTGGGCGAAGCCGAGACCGGTGAGGACGCACTGCGCGAGGTCCGACAGCTGTTGCCGGACGTGGTGCTGTGCGACCTGCATCTGCCGGGCGTGAGCGGCATGGAAGTGACCGAGCGCATCGTCCGCAGCCACCGCAATACCCGCGTGGTGATCGTGTCGGTACTGGAAGACGGCCCGCTGCCCAAGCGCCTGCTCGAAGCCGGCGCGGCCGGTTACATCGGCAAGGGCTGCGATGCGCAGGAACTGCTGCGTGCGGTGCGTGATGTGGCGGCCGGTCGTCGCTACCTGGGCACCAGCATCGCGCAGAATCTGGCGCTGTCGACGGTGGAAGGCAATGGTTCGCCGTTCGACAACCTGTCGCCGCGCGAGCTTGAGGTGGCGCTGTTGCTGACCCAGGGCCTGCGCCAGGAAGACATCGCGCGGCGCCTGAGCCTGAGTGCGAAGACGGTCAACACGCACAAGGCGCGGCTGTTCGAGAAGATGGGGATCCACGACAACATCGCGTTGGCGCGGATGGCCAGCCAGTACGGGCTGGTGGATCCGGCACGGCCGCTGTAGGGGATTCGGCCAACGGCTGAGTCCCTCGCGGTGTGCGGCAGGATTCGTGTGGTTGGCCCTGCGGAGGGATTGCGCAGGGGATGCCGTGAATCCATCCCTGGAGGCTCGGGCGCGCCATCCATGGCGCTTACGCCCCTGCGCAATACCAACGCAGGGGCACGGCCAGTTTGCGTGCGCGTCCACCCGGGCAAGAATAAGGAAGACGAGGAGGGGGTGGGGGGGGGCGCGGCGGGGGCGGGCCGAGGGCGGGGGGGGGGCGGGGGCGCCCGGGGCCCCCACAGCCGGGGGGGGCGGGGCGCCCCCCCCCCCCCCCCCCCCCCCCCCCCCCCCCCCCACCGCAGTGCCTACGACTTCTTGATCGCGTGGCCGCCGAATTCATTGCGCATCGCCGACAGCAGGCGATCGGTGAACGAATTGGATTCGCGCGAACGCAGGCGCTCCAGCAGTGACAGGGTGAT
>NZ_JASJSI010000124.1:0-11801 GCF_030237085.1 Stenotrophomonas maltophilia group sp. Smal32 | reverse complement strand
TGGCTTTAAGTGCTAGTATCGCAAGCGGCAAGAAATCAACTAAAAGAAGCAACAAAACACGGAGCGCTAACTGTTTGTTAATCACGGTGTCGTGGGGGCGGCACCGTCCCGCCTGGTACAACGTTGGCCCCCGGCCCGGGCGGCCGAAATTGGTTTGCTACGAAACCGGGGTGGGGGCTATCAAAGGTATCCAGCGCGGTTTTAGAGCCGAGCCTACGGTGGGGTTACAAGAAGCAGCCGAGCGTGGGCTCGGCTCTACAGGAGCTGCACTGCGCCCGGACGGCCGTGGGTGACCTGGAAGCGCGCCGCAGTACGCACCGGCGCATCCGCGCGCAGCACGCTGTCGGCGAAGCGCAGCTCGGCGTCCACGGTCTGCCGGTTCAGCTGCAGCTTCCACCAGCCGCGGCGGTCGCCGTCGAAGTAACGGATGTGCGGGTTCTGCGGAATCGATGGCCCGTAATACGGTCCATACGGTGTGTCGTCGCCGCCGCTGCTGATCGCCGGAGCGATGAATTCGGTGGCCACGACCGGCGCACTGGCGGCATCGAAGTCCAGCTTCAGGTCGTTGACGAAGGTGGAATGCCAGTCCCCGCCCAGCACGATGGCATTACCCTGCCCACCCGCCTGCATCGCCTGCAGCAGGCGGTTGCGTGCCGCCGGATAACCGTCCCAGGCATCGTTCCAGAAACGTTCGCGCGGCTTGCCGCCGTCCAGCCGCAGCTGCGCCATCAGCAGCTGCTGCACCACCACGTTCCAGCGCGTGCCGCGTGCGGCCGCCATCGACTGCGCGAACCAGGCTTCCTGGCCCACGCCCAGCATGCTCATGCGCGGGTCCAGGGCCGCCTCGCAGCGCGGCGACTCGCCCACCCCACAGGGGTTGGCCGGACGGAACTGGCGGCAGTCGAGCAGGGTCAGCTGTGCCAGATCGCCGTAACGCAGGCGCCGATGCACGCGCAGGCCACCGTTGCCCGCAGGCGTGCCGCGCATCGGCAGGTGCTCGTAGAACGCGCGGTAGGCCGCCGCGCGGCGAACGATGAAGTCCTCCGTCGAGACGCCAGGCTTCTCCGGATGGATGCCGGAGTAATCGTTCTGCACTTCGTGGTCGTCCCAGATCACCGCGAACGCGTGTGCGGCGTGCGCGGCCTGCAGATCGGGATCGAGCTTGTACAGCGCATACTGGTTGCGATAGCGCTCCAGGCTGACGGTCTCGCCGCTGAAGCGCCCGGCATCCAGCGTGCGTCCGCGCGCATTCTGCAGCGGGCTGTATTCGTACAGGTAGTCACCGGCATGCAGCACCAGGTCGACGTCGGTCTGCGCGATGTCACGCAGCACCGGGTAGTAGCCGCTGTTCCAGGCCTGGCAGGTGCACAGTGCCAGCCGCAGCTGCTGCAGCTGCGTGTCCAGCAGCGGCGCGGTGCGGAAATGACCGACCGCGCTTTCCTCATCGCCATCGCAGGCGAAACGGTAGTAGTAGTCACGGCCCGGGCGCAGGCCGTTGACCTCCACATGTACCGAGTGCGCCAGCTCGGGCACCGCCGCGGCGACACCACGCTGCACCAGCCGGCGCATGCCCGGGTCTTCGGCCACGAACCAGCGCACCGGCACCGCCCGCGACGGCATGCCGCCGCCGTTGAGCGGGTCCGGCGCCAGCCGCGTCCACAGCACCGCTCCCTGCGGATCCGGATCGCCGGCGGCGACGCCCAAGGTGAACGGATCACGTCCCAACCGCGGGCGTGGGCCGGCCGTAGCCAGCCCCGGCATCGCTGCCAGCGCGATCGCCGCTCCCGTACCCTGCCACGCCATGCGCAGCAGGCGACGACGGCTTTCCGGATCGACTGGCCCGCGCATCAGAAGTGCACGGTAGCGGTCGCCATCACCTGCCGCGGCGCGCCCACCTGCATGGTCGCCAGGCTGCGGGTCGGGTCGGCGGCGTAGGTGCCGTTGGTGTTGATCGAGGACAGATAACGCTTGTCGGTCAGGTTGGTCAGGTTCAGCGCCACGGTCAGGTTCTGTGCCGGGCCGAGCTTGCCGAAGTCATAGGCCGCCGAAGCGTTGACCAGCCAGTAGCTGGGCACCGACACGTCGTTGGTATAGGTCACGTAACGCTTGCCGACATGGTTGGCGGCCAGGCGCAGGTCCCACGGGCCCGGCGTCCAGGCCAGGGTGCTGGCGAACATCCATTCCGGGGTGTCGACGGTCTTCTTGCCCCGGGTCGGCACCACGCCGTTGTTCACGTAGTCGTTGTCGTAGGTGCTGTCATTCCACGACAGCGCGTTGGACCAGGTCAGGCCCTGCATCGGCTTCAGCTGCAGGGTCGCCTCGGCGCCGCGGCTGGTCACCGAACCGACGTTCGAGAACAGCGCCGGGCAACCGAGGATGCCCACGCACTGCGCGATGGCCAGCAGACGGTTGTCGAACTTCACGTCGTACACCGCCACCGAGGCTTCATAGCCCTGGCCGTAGCCGCGCCAGCCCAGCTCGAGGGTGCGCGACTGTTCCGGCTTCAGGTTCTTCGCGCTGGCATCGAATGCGGCCTGCGGTACGTTGAACGGGCTGCCCACGCCCAGCGCATAGGCGGCGATGTTCTTGGCGAACGAGCCGAAGATCTCGTTGCCTTCGTTGAGCTTGAAGTTGAAGCCGGCCTGCGGCAGGAAACCCTTCTTCGAGGTCAGGCTGCTGTTGCTGGCATAGCTGCCCAGCGGCGTGCGCACGCGGGTGCGGGTGTTCGGTGACTTTGCACCGATGTCGATGGTCAGGCGGTCATCGAACAGGCGGAAGCGGTCCTGCACGTAGAACTGGCGGGTGATGGTGGTGTAGCGCTGGTGCCACACGCGCTGGTCCGGATTGCGCAGGAAGAAATCGTCGGTGATCGGGCCGTCGATGTAATAGAAGTTGCGCTGCACGCTGTGGCCGTTGTCTTCGTACCACAGGCCCGCTTCCAGTTCGTGGCCCGCCACGTTCCAGGTGAACGCTGAGGTCACGCCCGTGCGGTCGATCGCATACTCGGTGGTGCGGATCGAGATCGGGATCTCGCGGCTGGTGCCCGGGTTCGACGGATTGGACGGGCTGAACCAGTGGCCCTGGCCACGGTTGCTGTGGTTGTAGACGTTCACCTTCAGGCGCATCGACTCGTTCAGGCCGAAATCGCCGGCAATGCTGGACAGATCGTCATTGCGCAGGCCGTGGCCGGAGTAATACGCGTCCCACGGGCTGTTGACGCCGCCGCTGAACGTGCCGCGTGCGGCGGCCACCGCGCGATCCCAGTCCGGGGCGTAGTTGTCCCAGTCCCAGCCCAGGCGATCGATCATCTCCAGCGACAGGTCCTGGTAGTCGGCCTCGACGCGGCGCGATGCGTTGAACAGTGCGGTGATCCTGCTGTCCGCACCGAAGTTGTAGGTGGCCTTGCCGTTGAACTGCTTCAGCTCCTGCGAACCCTTGCCCTTCCACTTGTCGCCTTCTGAATACACGCCGGACAGGTAGGCAGCGAAGCCCTGATGTTCACCGGTCTCCAGGCGCGCATAGCTGCGGCGCGCACTGTCGCTGCCGAAGCTCTGTGCCAGCACCACGCCATACTCGGTGGACGGATCGATCGAATAGAACTGGAACACGCCGCCGAGGTTGCTGGTCGACGGCGTGCCCAGCGCACCGATGCCGGTGGAGACTTCGGCACCGCCCAGGTTCTCGCTGATCACCGCGCGGCTGATGTGCAGGCCATTGCTGTTGCCGTAGGCCATGTTGCCCAGCGGAATGCCATCGAGCGTGTAGCCCAGGCGGTTCTGGTTGAAGCCACGCAGGCTGATGGTGGTGGACCATTCGTAGGCGCCGGTGGCATCGGCCGATTCGAAATGCACGCCCGGCTTGGTCGCCAGCAGCTTCAGCGGGTTGGCGCCGGGCGGCAGCACCTTCATGTCCTCGGCGGTCACGCGCTGCACCTGCCGGGCTTCGCCGCGACCGATCACCGAGATCGAATCGAGCGTGGTGGCCGACTGGGCATCAGTGCCGGGGGCGGTTTCAGCAGCGGCCAACGAGGGGAGCGAAGCACAGACCAGCAAGGCCAGCAGATTGCGGCGGAGCGGAGCGTGGGACGACATGGGGGCGGATTCCTTGGGCACGCTGGACGCCGAAGGGCGGCGTCGAAGGGCAGCAGCGGCGGAATCGTAGAAGCGTCGCGTTACATGTCATTTACACGCCACATACGGAAGATGGGCGTTTCGAATGGTTTGCCGACCAGGAGGTGGTGCCGGCCGGCGGCCGGCACGGTCGTTACTCGAACGAACCGACCGAGTCGTGAGCCAGGTTGTCGAAGCGGGTGTATTCGCCGAAGAACTTCAGCTTGCACGAACCGGTCGGGCCACCACGGTGCTTGCCGATGATGATCTCGGCCAGGCCCTTGTCCGGCGAATTTTCCTTGTTGTAGTAATCATCGCGGTAGATGAAGACGATCATGTCCGCATCCTGCTCGATTGCGCCCGATTCGCGAAGGTCGGCCATCACCGGGCGCTTGTCGGTACGCGTTTCCAGCGAGCGGTTGAGCTGCGACAGCGCGATCACCGGCACGTGCAGTTCCTTGGCCAGGCCCTTCAGCGAACGCGAGATTTCCGAGATTTCCGTCGCGCGGTTCTCGCTGTTGCCCGGCACGCTCATCAGCTGCAGGTAGTCGATCACCACCAGGCCCAGGTCGTGCTCGCGCTTGAGGCGGCGGCACTTGGAACGCAGCACTTCCGGCGACACGCCTGGCGTATCGTCGATGAAGATCTTGGTTTCCTTCAGCATCTTGATCGCGCTGGTGACGCGGCTCCAGTCCTCGTCTTCCAGCTGGCCGGTACGCAGGCGCTGCGCGTTGATGCGGCCGTTGGAGGAGATCAGGCGCATCGCCAGCTGCGAGGCCGACATTTCCATGGAGAACACCGCCACGCCCTTCTTCGACTTGATCGCCGCGTACTCGGCGATGTTCAGTGCGAACGTGGTCTTGCCCATGGCCGGGCGCGCGGCGAGGATGATCAGGTCGGTCGGCTGCAGGCCGGCGGTCATCGCATCGAAGTCGTTGTAGCCGGTCGGCAGGCCGGTGATGTTGCCGCCGTTCTCGAAGCGGTTGCGCAGCTCCTCGAAGGCATCCTTCAGCGCGCCAGGCATGGCCACGAAGTCGGTACGTCCGCGTGCCCCCTGCTCGGCGATGGCGAACACGCTCTTTTCCGCCGATGCCAGAAGCTCGCTGCTGTCACGGCCTTCGGGCTGGAAGCCATCGTTGACGATGTCGGTGCCGACCTGGATCAGCTGCCGCAGCACCGCCTTGTCACGCACGATCTCGGCATAGGCCACGATGTTGGCCGCCGATGGCGTAGTGCTCGCCAGCTCGATCAGGTAGGCGCCATCGCCCACCAGCTCCAGCTTGCCCTGCGATTCGAACCACTCGCCCAGGGTCACCGCGTCGAACGGCCGCTCGCGCTCGGACAGTTCGCGGATCGCGCGGTAGATCATCTGGTGGTCGCGGCGGTAGAAATCACCCTCGGTCAGCTGATCGTTGACCCGATCATAGGCCTCCGGCGCCAGCATCAGGCCCCCCAGCACCGCCTGCTCGGCTTCCACCGAATGCGGCGGCACGCGCAGCTGGTCGATACGCGATTCGTCGCGATCGCGATCGAAGCCATCACCGCGCTCTCTGCGGTTGGAACGGAAGCCGGAACGAGCGGACATGCTGCGGTGTTTCCTGCAAAAGTGGGCCGGACGAGTGTAGTCATGCGCCGACCCCGGCAGCCATGGACAAGCCTGTGGATAAGCCGTGGAGAAACGGGGGATATCCGCCAGTGCCTGGCCACTCTGGCGCGGGGGCGTCGCAGTGCCTGCGACGGGCGCCGTTGCGACGCCCGAGTTGAGCATTATCGCAGATCAGGCCACCAAGGTCGGATTCCGTGCAGCGTACGCGCTCTGGCCCGCTTAGCGGGGCGTGGGGTCAGAGCCCGTCGCTGCGCGCCGGGATCCGACCCCGGGCGTGGTTGGGGTCGGATCCCTCTGCAACGCAGAGCGCTCTGACCCATCGGCCTCAATCGCCCTTCACGTGCACCGCGATCAGTGCCAGGAACCGGTCCACGTAGCTCTGCAGGAACTTCTGCGTGCCCTCGTTGTGGATCGTGCCGTCGGCATCGATCAGGCCGTCCTTGAAGTGGATGAACGCTTCGGGCTGGCCGAGCACATGCATGTCCAGAAAAGCCAGGCTGATGCGCAGGTGCTGCTGGGCCACGGCGGTACCGATCTGGCCGATGGAGGCGCCGATCACCGCCGCCGGCTTGCCGGCAAACGCACTGTCACCGTACGGGCGCGAGCCGATGTCGATGGCGTTTTTCAGCACGCCCGGCACCGACCGGTTGTATTCGGGGGTCACGAACAGCACCGCGTCGGCGGCACGCACCTGATCCTTCAGCCGGGTGCCCTGCGGCGGGTACTGGCCATCGAAATCCTGGTCGTACAGCGGCAGATCGCCGATCTGCACGTACTGGAAGCGCGCGCGGTCGCCAGCGATCTTCTCCAGCGCATGGGCCAGCTTGCGGTTGCAGGAATCCTTGCGCAGGCTGCCGACGAACACGGCGATGGTAGGGACGGACATCGGGACATACTCCTCACGGTGCGGGAGGCCCAGCCTAGACGCCGGGCCCGTGTCGTCCGGTGAAGATCAGCCGCCGGTCACGCCGGCCCGCACCTGCCGCCAATGCGCCTGCCAGGCTTGGAACATCAGCACGTTCCACAGGTGGGTATGCCACTTGCGCTGCCCCCCCAGGAACTGCTGCCACAGCGGCTGCACCGCCGACGCCGACAGCACTCCCTCGCGCTCCAGGCGTGCCGGCTGCAGCAGGTCTTCGGCCCACGGCCGCAGGTCGCCCTTCAGCCAGTCGCTGACCGGCGCACCGAATCCGCGCTTGGGCCGGTGCACCATCGACTGCGGCACGTAGCGGCCAAGAACCCGCTTGAGCAGCACCTTGCTGGTGGTTTCGCTGCGCTTGAAGCCCAGCGGCAGCGACCAGGCGAACTCGGCCACGCGCCAGTCCAGCAGCGGCGCGCGTGCCTCCAGGCTGACTGCCATCGAGGTGCGGTCGACCTTGCACAGCAGGTCATCCGGCAGGTAGGTCACGTAATCGGCCAGCATCATCGCGTCGGCCGGTGTGCCGGCGCCGTGCAACGGATCGGCCAGGTCGTAGAAGCTGCCGGCAGCCTGCGCGCCCGGCACTGCCGCCGCCGGATCGCGCCAGCGCGAGATGCGGTTGCGGTACACGTCGCCGATGCCACGCGCGCCGGACTCGGCCAGCAGCGCGGCCAGTCCGCCGGTCCGCGAGGCCTCGCCCTGCTGCTGCGCGCGCGCGCCCATCCAGCGCCGGAGCGGGCCCGGCACGCGGCCCAGCATCTGCCAGTTGCGCAGTGCGCGCACGTAGCGGGTGTAGCCGAAGAACAGCTCATCACCGCCGTCACCCGACAACGCCACAGTCACGCCCTGACGCGCCAGGCGCGCGACCAGCGCGGTCGGCACCTGCGAAGCGTCGGCGAAAGGTTCGTCGAACATTGCCGGCAGTTGTGGCACGACTGCCAGTGCATCCGCGCCGCTGACGTAGAGCTCGGTGTGGTCGCAACCCAGATGCGTGGCCAGTTCCCTGGCCAGCGGTGCCTCGTCGTGGCCCGAATCGGTGAAGCCGATGCTGAAGCTGTGCACCGGCTGCCCGCTCTGCGCCTGCATCAGCGCGGCCACCAGTGACGAATCGGTACCACCGGACAGGAACACGCCCACCGGCACGTCGGCCACCATTCGCAGCGCGACCGCATCGCGCAGCAGCGTGTCCAGCTGTTCCTCGGCCTCCTCGATGCGACCCTGGAACGGGGCCGCCAGCGCGGCCTGCATGCGCGCACGCGCATCCCAGTAGGGGCGCTGTGCCTGCTCCGGGCGGTGCGCGGCCGCACCCGCCGCTACGGCTTCGGCGTCCAGCCGAAGCACGCGCCCGGGCATCAGCTTGTAGCAGCGCTGGTGGATGCTGTGCGGTGCAGGAATGTAGTCCAGCCGCAGCAGCAGCGTCAGTGCATCCCGGTCGATGTCGTTGTCGAACGCCGGGTGCTGCCACAGCGCCTTCAGTTCAGAGCCGAACACCAGCCTGTCACCCGCCCAGCCGTAGTACAGCGGCTTCTTGCCGACGCGGTCGCGGGCCAGCCACAGGCACTGCTGCTGGCGGTCCCACAGGGCGATGGCGAACATGCCGTTGCAGCGCTGCAGGGTGTCCTCGATACCCCACTGCAGGATCGCTGCCAGCAGCACCTCGGTATCCGAATGGCCACGGAAGGTGTGCCCCAGCGGCTCCAGTTCGGCACGCAGGGCAGCGAAGTTGTAGACCTCGCCGTTGTAGGCCATCACGTAACGGCCATCGGCCGAGGCCATCGGCTGATGCCCCAGCGGCGACAGGTCGAGGATGCTCAGGCGGCGATGCGCCAGCGCGATGCCGGCCGTGGCGTCGACCCAGCTGCCGCCATCATCCGGCCCGCGGTGGTGCAGTGCCTCGCCCATGGCCAGGACCTGCGCCTGCAGCACCTCGGCCGACGCCACCGGCGCCGGCAACAACATTCCCGCCAATCCACACATGCATCAGGGTTCCTGCGCCAGTTCAAGGGCGGCGCCAATCACTGCATTGTCGCTTGGAAGCCCGAACATTGCTGCCCCCGCCAGCGGGGTATAGGTATCGGCACCGCAGACCCGGCGCAGCGGCAGGTGGCCGAAACCGGCCTCGACCAGTGCGGTGACCACCCCCTCGCCTACTCCGCCGCTGTGGCGTCCTTCGTCCAGTACCAGCACCCGCCGCGCACTGGCGGCCTGGGCGGCAATGAAGCCGGCATCCAGTGGCACCAGCCAGCGCAGGTCCACCACCCGCACCTCCCAGCCCAGCTGCTGCTCGATGGCCCGCGCCGCACGCAACGCCATCGGCACGCCATTGCCGTAGGTGTAGACCACCAGGTCGCCAGCCTCCGGCGCGTACACACGACCCTCGCCCGGCACCAGCGCCTGGCCCTGGGCCGGGTAGTCGAACAGCCACTGGCCGTCGCCGGGTGCGTGCAGGTCCTTGCTCATGTACAGCGCGATCGGCTCCAGGAACACGGCCACGCGCCCATCCACCCGCGCCAGCGCCGCCAGCGTGCGCAGCATCATCACGGCATCGTCGCCGCGCGATGGGCAGCCGACCACCAGCCCGGGGATGTCGCGCAGCGCGGTGATCGAGTTGTCGTTGTGGAAATGGCCACCGAAACCCTTCTGGTAGCCCAGCCCGGCCACCCGCACCAGCATCGGGTTGCGGTACTGGTCGTTGGAGAAGAACTGCAGCGAACAGGCCTCGCCACGCAGCTGGTCGATGGCGTTGTGCAGGTAGGCCAGGTACTGGATTTCCGGAATCGGCAGCATGCCCATGTTGGCCAGGCCCTGTGCCATGCCCAGGATCATGGTCTCGTCCAGCAGGGTGTTGAACACCCGGCGCGGCCCGAAGCGGCGCAGCAGATCCTTGGTGACGGTGTAGACACCGCCCTTCTGCGCCACGTCCTCGCCGAACAACAGGCTCTGCGGATACTTGGCCAGCAGTTCCTGCAGGCCATGGTTGATCTGGATCGCGAGATGCCGCGGCGCCTGTCGTTCGGGCAATGCCTCGGCATCGCCATAGAGTGCCTCGCGCGCTTCGGCAGCGACCTCGCGTTGCGCTTCGGCCTGCACCGCTGCGGGCGTGTACGGTGCCAGCGGCGCCATCACCTCCCGCAGCGACTGCAGCTTCGCACTGCCTTCGGCATCGGCGGCGGCGGCCATGCAGCGCGCGCGCATCGTCTCGTAGGCCACTTCGATGGCGGCCGCATCCATCCAGCCTGATTCAAGTGCGATCTGCGCCGAACGCAGCAGCGGGTCCTGGGCTTCGGCTGCACACAGCTCCGGCAGCGCGCGCCATTCCACTTCAAAGTCGGTACCGGCATGGCCCATCAGGCGCGTGGTGCGCAGATGCAGGAAGGTCGGCCGCCGGGTGCGCCGGCAGTGCTCCACCGCCGCCTGTACCTGCGTGTGGCCGATGGCCAGATCCAGGCCATCGGCAAAGAAATAGTCCAGCCCCGGCTGATGGCTGAAGCGCTCGGCGATCCAGCCGTCAGGGGTCTTCACCGAGATGCCCAGGCCGTTGTCCTCGCAGACGAACAGGATCGGCGCCGGCAGCTTCTGGTAGGCCGACCACATCGCGGTATTGAAGGCGGTCTGCGCGGTGGCGTGGTTGGCCGAAGCATCGCCGAACGAGCACAGCACGATGCTGTCGGGCGGAACCGGCAGCGCCTGCCCCAAGCGCTTGCCACTCTCGATGGCCAGCGCGGTGCCCAGCGCCTTGGGCAGGTGCGAGGCGATGGTCGAGGTCTGAGGCAGCACCCACAACGGCTTGCTGCCCCACACCTTGTGGCGGCCACCGCTGGCCGGATCCTCGGCACTGGCGGCGAACGAGAGCGCGGAATCGCGCAGCGGGTCGATGCCCGGCACCTGCCGAGAACGCTCGGCCATGAAGGCGCCGGAACGGTAGTGCAGGAAGGCCGGATCGGTATGACGGCAGGCCCGCGCCAGCAGCGCGTTGCCTTCATGGCCGGAGGAACCGATGGTGTAGAAGACCTTGTTCTGCACGCGCAGTACGCGTGCCATCAGGTCCAGCTGGCGGCTGACCAGTTGCGACTCGAACAGTTCACCGAACGCGGCGGCACTGAGCGTACTGTCCGGCAGGATCGGGGCATCCGCTGCGGGTCGCGGGCGTGGCGTACCGCGCCAACCGCGCACCGCCTCGAGGAAATTGACATCGCACACATCGGCGCGGTTGAGCACGCGCATGCGTGCGGGGATCGGATCGGGAACCACAGCGAACATCGAACACCCTCCGTGTCGTTGTTGCGTTCGGCCGGGCCTGCCCCGGCGTTACCCTGTTCGGATCACGCGGCTTCGAAGCGCGCGCGCACCTCGGCCGTCACTGCCGGCATCGGCAGGAAGCGTGGCTGCTCGCGCACGCGCTGCAGCCAGGCGCGAACTTCCGGGAACGGCTCCAGGCTGATGCCGCCCTCGCCCGCCACATCGGTATAGGCGAACAGCGCGATATCGGCGATGCCGTACTCGCCGCCAGTGAACCACTGTGCCTGGCGCAGGTGCTGCTCCATCACTGCCAGTGCAGTGGCGGCACGCTCGTGCAGGCGCGGCAGTTCGGCTCGGCGCGGCGAATCGGGCGCGGTCCAGCCGCGGATGAAGCGCGCCACTGCCACACAGGGCTCATGCGTGTACTGCTCGAAGAACATCCAGCTCAATGCCTGCGCGCGCTCCCAGCCATCGTTGGGCAGGTACGGCGTGCCTTCTGCCAGCCAGAACAGGATCGCGTTGGATTCGGTCAGCACGCGGCCGTCGTCGCGCACGATCAGCGGCACCTTGGCATTCGGGTTGAGCGCCAGGAATTCGGGCGTGTGGGTCTGGCCATGGGCACTGTCCACCTCCACCCAGCGGTAACGGCTGCCGAGCTGCTCAAGCAGCAGCCGGACCTTGTGGCAATTGCCCGAGACCGACATGCCATGCACCGTCAGTGGGACGCGCGCTTCCACCATTGCCTGCTCCATCGAATCCGGCCGGCGGCCGGCTGCGTGCAGTCTGGCAAGTGCGCCAGGGAATGCCAAGCGCGGGTGCAGCATGCCGACAATCTGTAGAGCCGAGCCCCCCCGCCGCGGGCCTTTTCGGCCAGCACCCGAGCACGGGCGCGGCGCTTCACCGGGGGACGGGGCTGGGCGCCCGGGTG
>NZ_JASJSI010000123.1:0-11886 GCF_030237085.1 Stenotrophomonas maltophilia group sp. Smal32 | reverse complement strand
ACGCCGCGACGCGGCGAACAGCAGCCGAGCATCGGCTCGGCTCTACATGGGCACGGAATCTGTAGCGCCCGAGCCCATGCCCGGGCGACGCCGCGACGCGGCGAACAGCAGCCGAACACCGGCTCGGCTCTACATGGGCACGGAATCTGTAGCGCCCTTAGCCCACGCTCGGGCGACGCCGCGACGCGGCGAACAGCAGCCGAGCATCGGCTCGGCTCTACATGGGCACGGAATCTGTAGCGCCCGAGCCCATGCTCGGGCGGCGCCCGCGACGCGGCGAAGTGCAGCCGAGCATGGCTCGGCTCTACATGGGCACGGAATCTGTAGCGCCCGAGCCCATGCTCGGGCGACGCCGCAACGCGGTGACCAGCAGCCGAGCATGGCTCGGCTCTACATGGGCACGGAATCTGTAGCGCCCGAGCCCATGCTCGGGCGACGGCGCGACGCGGCGAACAGCAGCCGAGCATGGCTATGCCGGCCGTCTTGGCCGACACCCTCCGGGCCGTCGCAAGCGACGTTGGCAGCGGCTCCTGCCGCTGCCTTCGGCTCTACAGAGGCAAACAGACGCGGCGAGCAAAAAAAAGGGGGAGGCCGCCCCACTACGACCGGCCTCCCCCACACCACAACACGTTGATGTGCATTACGGTCGAGCAAGCTCGACCACTACACCGGGGTACCCGCCACGACCTCCAGGCCACGCGCGCGGCGGATCAGCCGCGTCACGGCATTGCGCAGGTCATCGAGCACCGCATAGATCGTCGGCAGGAACAGCAGGCTGACCACGGTCGAGAACGCCAGGCCGCCGGCAATCGCGCGCGCCATCGGTGCGTACTCCGGGCCGTTGCCGAACATCTGCGTGTTGGTCAGCGAGATCGGCACCATCGCCAGGATTGCCGTGCCCATGGTCATCATGATCGGGCGCAGGCGCTCGCGGGAGCCTTCCACCAGTGCCTGCGTCCGGCCCATGCCGCCGCGCCGCAGGTTGTTGATGTGCTCGATCATCACGATGCCGTTGTTCACCACCACGCCCATCAGCACCAGGATGCCGATGAAGGACATGATTCCGAACGAGGTGCCAGTGATCCAGAACAGCCAGAACACGCCGAAGATCGAGAACAGCACGCCGCTCATGATCGCCGCCGGGAACAGCAGCGACTCGAACACTGCCGCCATCACCACGTAGATCATCACCAGCGCGATCAGCAGGTTGAACACCATCTGCTGCATGGCCTCGTCATCGTTGCCGTAGTCGCCACCATCGAAGGTGAAGCCATAGCCTGCCGGGAAGTTCATCGGCTTGAGCACCGACTCCATCGCCTTGCGGCCATCCGGCGCGGTGACTTTCTCGGCCAGGTTGGCCTTGATGGTCAGCGTAGTCTGGCGGTTGGTGCGGCCGATCTGGGTGGCTGACGAACCGACGTCGACGGTGACCAGGCTCAGCAGCGGCACGCTGCGGCCATCGCCGGTACGCACGCTGAAACCGGCCAGGTCTTCCGGGCTGCTCTGCTCGGCACCCGCGAAACGCACCCACACCGGCACTTCGTTGTCGCCACGGCGGAACTCGCGCATCGGTGCACCGCGCAGCGCCAGGCCGACGAAGCTGGCCACCTGTTCGGCGTTGAAGCCGAACGCCGCCGCACGTTCGCGGTCAACGCGCACCTTCAGTTCGCCGCCTTTCTCGCCGTTGTCGATGCGCACGTCGCGCAGCTCGGCGCGCTGGGCCAGCAGCGGCACCACTTCCTGGCCGATCTCCTGCAGCATCGAACTGGAATCGCCGACCAGCTGCACCTGCACGCCCTGGTTGCCGCCACCGCCGCCATCACCGCCCTGGTTGCCTACGAAGTAGTCGGTACGCGCCGACTTCGGCAGCCCCTTGCGCAGCTCTTCCTGCAGCGACTTGATGTCCTTGGCGTACTTCTCGTCCAGGGTGACCACGGTCGAGCTGCCTTCCTGCTCGCTGTACCAGGAGTACACCTGCTTGACGTGCAGGCGCTCGCGGTTGGCGTCGATCCAGTTCTCCACCCGCGCCACTTCCTCTGACATCTGCCGGTAGGTGTAGGCGCCCTTCCACATGTAGCCGATGAAGATGTCCTTGCCGCCGTCACCACCGAACATGTCGATCTTGGTCAGCTTCATCGGCACCAGGCTGACCAGCACCACCAGCAGAATGCCAAGCAGGCTCCAGCCGCGATGGCGCAGCGACCAGTCCAGCAGCCTGGCGTAGCGGCGTTGCAGGCGCGCGATCAGGCCGGTCTGCGAGTGCACCAGCTTGGGCGTGGCCATGCGTGCGGACAACATCGGGATCAGGCTGACCGCGACCAGCCACGAGGCCAGCAGCGAGACCGAGATGGTGATCGCGATCTGCGCCATGAAGATGCTGATGTTGTTGGTCTCGCCGAACAGGTTCGGCACGAACACGATGCAGTGGCACAGCGTGCCGGCGCTGAGCGCGATGGCCACGTTGCGGGTGCCGATGATCGAGGCCAGCCGCGGCTGCCCCGGCAGGCGCTCGCGCTCCTGGTAGATGCTCTCCACCACCACCACGGCGTTGTCGACCAGCATGCCCACCGCCAGCAGCAGGCCCATCATGGTCAGGATGTTCAGCGTCACCCCGACGAAGTACATGAAGCCCAGGGTGATGGTGAAGCAGATTGGAATGGCCAGGGTCACCATCAGCGTCGATGGCCAGTGCCGCAGGAAGAAGAACAGCACCGTCACCGACAGGATCAGGCCGACCGCACCGGCCTCGGCCAACTCCAGCAGCGAGGAGGTCACCGCCTTGCCCTGGTTGTCGATCACCTTGATCTGGACGTCGCGCATCGACGCTTCGGCACGGATCGCTTCAACCTCCGCCAGCGCCGCGCGCGACACCTCCACCAGGTTGGCGCTACGCTCCTTGAAGATGTCCAGGCCAACCGCCGGGTTGCCGTCCAGGCGGCGCCCGTAGTTCATCCGCGCCGGCTTCAGGCGCACGTCGGCGATGTCGCCCAGGCGCAGGCCCTTGGCGTTGATCACCAGGTCGCGCATTTCCTGCAGGTCGGCGATCTCGCCCACCGGCTGCACGCGCACGCGCTGCCCGTTGTCATCGATCTGCCCGGCCGAGATCGAGAAGTTCAGCGTGCGCAGGCGCTCGCTGAGCTCATTGATGCTCAGGCCATGCGCGTTGAGCCGGTTCGGGTCGATGGCAATCTCGACTTCGTTCGGCGGCGCACCGGTGATGTCGACGCGGGCCACGCCGGGAATGCGCTCGATGCGCCGCTTGAATTCGCGGTCAAGCATGTCGTACGCGGTGGTCAGGTCGGTGGTGCTGGCCAGGCGCACCTTCAGCACCGGCTGGTCGCTGCTGGACCACTTGAACACGTTGTAGCGCTGCAGGTCATCGGGCAGGTCGCTGCGGATCGCATCGATGCGCTCGCGGGCATCGGACGCGGCGATGGCGATGTCGCGGTCCCAGTCGCTGAACTCGATGAAGATCAGCGCCGCTTCGGAGGTAGCCGACGAACGCATGCGCTTGATGCCGGTCATCGTCGCCAGCGATTCCTCCACCGGGCGGATGATGGTCCGCTCCACTTCTTCCGGGGTTGAACCGGTATACGGAATCTGTACGAACAGGAACGGCGCGGAGATGTCCGGCAGCGCTTCCAGCGGCAGCCGGAACGAGGCGATCAGGCCGATCACCACCAGTGACACGAAACACATGATGGTGGTGACCGGGCGGCGGATGGAGAACTCGGCAACACTCATGCCGGTTCCTCCGCGCCCGCCTCACTGCCCGCCGCACCCGGCTCGATCTCACCGGCGTGCTTGCGGCCACGCTCGCGGTAATAGGCATCACCGCGGCGATCCATCAGGTCGTACACCACCGGGATCACCAGCAGGGTCAGCAGGGTCGACACCAGCAGGCCACCGATCACGGTGATCGCCATCGGCGCGCGCACTTCGGCGCCCTCGCCCATCGCCACCGCCAGCGGCAGGAAGCCGAACAGCGTGCACAGCGTGGTCATGATGATCGGCCGCAAGCGCGAGCGCGCACCTTCCACCAGCGCTTCATGCTTGGCCACGCCGGCCTCGCGCAGCTGGTTGACCTTGTCGATCAGGATGATCGCGTTCTTGGTGACCAGGCCGACCAGCAGGATCAGGCCGATGAACACCACCACCGAGATGGGCTTGCCGGTCAGCATCAGCGCCAGGATCGCGCCGACCAGCGCCAGCGGGATGGTGAACAGGATCACGAACGGATGCAGCAGCGACTCGAACTGCGAGGCCATCACCAGATAGACCAGGAAAATCGCCAGGCCGAAGGCGAAGATCAGCGATTTCGCCGCCTGCGCCAGCTCCTCGCCCTGGCCGCCGATGTGCAGGCCAACGCCCGCACCCAGTGGCTGTTCGGCCACCATCTGCTGCACTTCGCGCATGGCAGCGCCCAGATCGATGTCACGCAGGTTGGCCGAGACCACGGCGACGCGGGTCTGGTCGGCGCGATGGATCTCGCTGGGGCCGGTGGTGGCGACCACGTCGGCTACTGCGTCCAATGTGACCGGACGGGTGCTGCCCGGATTGACGATCAGCCGGCGGATGCTCTCCACGCTGGCACGGTCGCCCTCCTGCGCACGCACCAGCACGTCGATCTTGCGATCGCGGAAGCTGTAGCGGGTGGCCACGTCGCCGCGCACCTTCTTCACCACCACATCGGCGATCTGTCGGGTGGTCAGGCCCAGTGCACCGGCACGCTCCTGGTCGAAGCGGATCTGGATTTCCGGGAAGCCCTCTTCCACCGTCGACTTCACGTCGGCGTAGTGTGCATTGCCACGCAGCATCGCCGCCAGACGCTGGCCAGCCACTTCCAGCGTCGCCATGTCCTGCCCGCGCAGCTCGATTTCCAGCGGCGTGGAGAAGCTGAACAGCGCCGGCCGCGCGAAGTCGACCTGTGCACCTGGATGCTGGCCCATGGTGTCACGCAGGCGCTCGGTGATCTCCGCTTCGGTTCGCGCGTTGCCACCGCCTTCCATCACCACGGTCAGCTTGCCGATGTTCTCGCCGCTCTCGGTCGGGCTGGCATCCAGGCGGGTGCCGCTGCCACTGACGCCGTACAGCGAGGCCACGCCCTCGCCGTTGCCGTGGGCCAGCTGCAGTTCGCGCACCAGCGCATCGGTCTGCTTCAGCGGCGTGCCGGCCGGCAGCTTCACCGTCATTTCGAAGCGGTCCTGAGCCAGCTGCGGGATCAGGTCGGCACCAAGCATCGGCACCAGCGCCATGGTCGCCACGAAGATGATCGTGGCCACGCCCAGCACCTTGCCCGGATGGGCCAGCGCGCTTGGCAGCAGCCGCAGGTAGCCGCGCTCGGCACCGGCATAGGGCTTCATCGCCAGGTCGCTGGCCTTGCGCATCACCGGGCCGACCACCGCCACCACGCCACGCCATGCACGCACGACCAGCCAGGCCAGTGCATAGAAGCTCCAGCGCGCGGTTGCGACAGCACCACGGCGACCCAGTGCCACCGGCTTCTGCCAGCGGTTCTGCGGATGCCACGGTTCGTTCGGTGCTTCTTCCGGGAACGCCAGCGGCGGCCGTCCCTTCAGCGAGCTCAGCATCGGAATCAGGGTCATCGACACCAGCAGCGAGATCGCAATGGCGATCGCCACGGTCAGTGCCTGGTCGCGGAACAGCTGGCCGGCGATGCCGTCGACGAACACCAGCGGCAGGAACACCGCGATGGTGGTCAGGGTCGAGGCGACCACCGCCATGCTCACTTCGCGGGTACCGGCAATCGCCGCCTGCAGGATGCCGAGGCCGCGCTCGCGGGCCTTGGCGATGCTCTCCAGCACCACGATCGAATCGTCCACCACCAGGCCGGTGGCCAGTGCCAGGCCGCCCAGCGACATCACGTTCAGGCTCAGGCCGAGCTGGCCCATGAAGAAGAACGTGGCGATGATCGAGACCGGCAGCGACAGGCTGATCACGAACGTGCTCCAGCCATCACGCAGGAACAGGAAGATGATCAGGATCGCCAGCAGGCCGCCGATCACTGCATCCTTCTTGACGTCGGCGATGGCGTGCTCGATGAAGCGCGACTGGTCCTCGATGGTGGTCATCTCGACATCGGACGGGAACGTGCCCTTGATCTGCTCCAGGCGCTTGCGCAGCGCTTCGGCGGTGGACACGGTGTTGGCATCGCCTTCCTTGTAGATGGCCAGTTCAACCGATTCCTTGCCGCCCAGGCGGATCACCGCTTCGCGTTCCTTGTAGCCCTGGCGCACGGTGGCCACATCCTTCAGCCGCACCGGCACACCATTGGCGACCACGCTGGAGCCACCGCCGGACGATGCGCTCTGCGCCGCCGAGGCCGCCGCGATGGCGGCCGCCGAACCGGTCGACGCGGCGATGTTGAACATCTGCTGCAGCGCCGAGTCGGCCGCGCTGCCGTTCGACGCCTGGGTGGTGACCAGCAGGTTGCGGATCTCCTCCAGGTCGGCGAACTGGTTGACGGTGCGCACCAGGAAGCGCTGCGAACCCTCCTCCAGGCGGCCGCCGGAGATGTTGATGTTCTCGTCCTTCAGGCGCTTGATGACGGTGTCGATTGGCAGGTTCAGCTGCGCCAGCTTCTGCTGGTCGATGTCGACCTGGATCTCGTCTTCCAGGCCGCCGCCGACCTTGACCGCCGCCACGCCGGTGACCGGCTCCAGCTTCTTCTTCAGGTCTTCATCGGCATAGCGGCGCAGGCCGGTCAGCTCGCGGATCGCATCGGCATCGGTGGCCGGCGCGTCCTTGCTCGACAGCACCAGGCGCATGATCGGCTCGGTGGACGGATTGAAGCGCAGCAGCACCGGGGCCTTGGCCTCCAGTGGCAGGTTCAGCGCCTCCATCTTGTCGCGCACCTCCAGGCTGGCCTGGTCCATGTTGGTGCCCCAGGCGAACTCCAGCACCACATCGCTCTGTCCGGTGCGCGAGACCGACTTCAGCTTGCGCAGGTTCTTGACCACGCCCACCGCTTCTTCGACCGGCTGGGTGATCAGGGTTTCGATTTCGGTCGGCGCCGCACCGGTGTACTCGGTGCGCACGGTCAGCGTCGGGTAGCTCAGGTCAGGCAGCAGGTTGACCTTGAGGTTGCCCAGCGCGATCAGGCCGAACAGCAGCAGGGTGACCGTGCACATGGCGATGGTCACGCGGCGGCGGGTGGCGAATTCCACCAGGCCGCCGCGCATGCCGGCGGCGGCGCCGTCGCTCGCCGGCGAGGCACCGTGGTCGTGATCCCGGGCGGTCATTGCTTGCTCCCGGCCTTGTCTGCCGGCTTGGCGGCCGCTGCAACCGTCTTCGCCTTTGCCTTCGGATCGGCGATCACCTGCACCGCGGTACCGTCGCGCAGCGCGACCTTGCCGGCGGTGACCACCTGATCACCGGCCGCCAGGCCATCACGGATCTCCACCCACGGGCCCTCGGCGTAACCCAGCTTGACCGGAACGCGTGCGACCTTGCCTTCGCGCACCCGGAACACCGCCGGCTCACCGTCGTCGAGCAGCGCCAGGCGCGGCACCACAAGCGCATCGGCACGCTGGTCGTAATCGATGCGGATGCGCCCGAACATGCCGGGCTGCAGCGCATGGGCGGCGCCATCGAAGGCACTGACCACGCGAAACGTGCCGCTGCCCGAATCCACCACCGGCGCGATGCGGTCGACGGTGCCGGTGAAGCTCTGGCCCGGCAGCGCATCGGCAGCCAGCGTCACCGGCTGGCCGGCACGCAGCGTGGCCAGTTCGCGCTCGGGCACGTTGAGGGTGGCTTCCAGGCGCGAGTTGTCGACGATGCGGAAGATCGGCGTGTTGATCTGCACGAAATTGCCGGTCTTGATCGAGCGCGAGGCGATCACGCCGGAGATCGGCGCCACCACCGTGGTGTAGGACAGTTCCAGCGTCGCCAGGCGGTACTGCGCGCGGACGTTTTCCAGATCAAAGCGCAGCTGGTCGACATCGGCGGCACTGACCATCTGCTGGCCAACCAGTTTCTGGGCGCGCTGGTAGTTGTTTTCCAGCTTGCGCATCTGCGCTTCGCTCTGGGCAACAGCCAGGCGTGCGCGATCCGGGTCCAGCCGCACCAGCGGCTGGCCAGCGGTCACCCGCTGGCCTTCCTCGACCAGCACCGCCAGCGCCACGCCCGAGGTCTTGGCGACCACCTGCGATTCGGCGCGCGGCTCCAGCGCAGCGGTTCCGGTGTAGCTGGCCGCGACCGCACGGTGGCTGGCCACCGCCACTTCGACCGGCACCGCGTCGACCTTCTTCTCCTCCTTGGTCTCGGCGGCCTTGGCTTCGGAATTGGGCCCTGCGGCGCAACCGCCCAGCAGCAGGGAGGTGGAGATCAGCAGTGCGGCGGCACAGATTCCGCTGCGACGGCCGGACAGGAAGGTTGGGTGCGACATCGTCAGGTCCCTGGAGGATGCGTGGACAGGTGTGGTAGCAAAGTAATGCACCACTTCACGGCCACACCATATCCCAAAGGTCATGGTGCCTTCACGCCACCGGTCGGACCGACCCCATTTCAGCTAGATGAAACCTGAGGCTATACTCGGGTCGTTCCGTACCCCACGCCGGAACGACCAGACCCGAATCCCCGGAAACGACACCATGCGCCCGCAGCCGCTCGCCGCTTGTCTCGCTCTGGCCGTCCTCCTGCCCCTTGGGGCCGCCGCACAGCCCGCTCCTGCTCCTGCCACACCCGCTCCGGCCCCGGCTGCTGCCGCCGCGCCGGCGCCTGCCGCGCCCACCGGCAACTTCGACAATGGCCGCGTGCTGGCCTACACCTGCCAGGGGTGCCACGGCATCACCGGCTACAAGAACGCCTACCCCAGCTACCGGGTGCCGAAGATCGGCGGCCAGACCCAGCAGTACCTGGCCCAGGCCCTGACCGAGTATCGCCAGGGCAAGCGCCGGCATCCGACGATGCAGGCGCAGTCGATGAGCTTCAGCGAACAGGAGATCGCCGATCTCTCTGTTTACCTGTCCACCGTCAAGTAAGGCCCGCCCATGTCGAAAGCCGCGCATCCGATGCGTCATGCCATCGCCCTGTCCGTTGCCCTGCTGCTGGCCGCCTGTTCGCAGTCGCAGGTGGAAAACAGCGAGAAATCCGCCGCCGACCCGGGCCATGCCAGCGGCGAACACGGTTCTTCGTCATCGGCCGGCCTGCCTGCAGGCCGCGAGGCCGCCGGCGAAGCCCGCGCCAAGGTGAAGGGCAAGGCCACCAACCAGAGCTGCATCGACTGCCACGGGGCCGACGGCAATGCGCCGATCGACCCGACCTATCCGAAGCTGGGTGGGCAGTACGGCGACTACCTGGCGCACGCGCTGCAGGCCTACCGCGCCGGTGACCGCCAGCACATGCTGATGACGCCGCAGGCGAAGGACCTGAGCGATCAGGACATCGCCGATCTGGCCGCGTATTTCGGCAGCCGGCCGAGCCAGCTGCGGGATCTGCACGGGGTCAAATGACCGCTGGCCCCCCGATGGGTGCGGAATCCGCTTTGGTGGGTGCGGACCTTGGTCCGCACTGATGCAGACATCCACGCATCTACCAGCCGAGCATGGGCTCGGCTCTACAGCGCCTGCTGGCATGCCTCGGTAGAGCCGAGCCTACGCTCGGCTGCACTCGGGCCAGATCGCGATGAGCCGAGCATGGGCTCGGCTCTACCTCAATAGCCTCGCCGCTGGCGCCGACCGGCACTCAGCCTTCCAGTTCTTCCCAACGCGCGTACGCGGCATCCAGCTCGGCCTGCACCCTGGCCAGCTGCTGGGTATGCGCGGTCACTTCGGCGCTGCTGCGGGTGTAGAACGACGGGTCGTTCATCGCCGAGGTCAGCCCTTCGACATCGCCTTCCAGCTTTTCGATGGTCTTCGGCAGCTGCTCCAGTTCGCGTGCTTCCTTGTAGGCCAGCTTGCGCTTGGGCGCGGCCGGAGCCGCGGCAGCCGGGGTAGCCGGTGCGGCGGCCGCCGGCTTGGCGGCGGGGGCTGCGGCAGGCGCCGCGATGCTGGCCGCATAACGCTGCCAGTCGCTGTAACCGCCCACGTACTCGCCGATCACGCCGTCGCCTTCCATCACCAGCGTGGAGGTCACCACGTTGTCGATGAAGTCACGGTCGTGGCTGACCAGCAGCAGCGTACCGGTGTACTCGCCCAGCAGCTCTTCCAGCAGCTCCAGGGTTTCCACGTCCAGGTCGTTGGTCGGTTCGTCCATCACCAGCAGGTTGGACGGCTGCGCGAACAGCTTGGCCAGCAGCAGGCGGTTGCGCTCGCCACCGGACAGGCGGGTGATCGGCGCACGCGCACGTTCCGGGGTGAACATGAAGTCCTGCAGGTAGGCATGCACGTGCTTGCGCTTGCCGTTGAACTCGAGGAAATCGCGGCCTTCGGCCACGTTCTCGATCGCGCTCCAGTCTTCGCGCAGCACTGCACGGTACTGGTCGAAGTAGGCGATCTGCAGGTTGGTGCCGGCGTTGACTTCGCCCTTGGCCGGCTGCAGTTCACCCAGCAGCAGCTTCAGCAGCGTGGTCTTGCCACTGCCGTTGGGGCCGATCAGGCCGATGCGGTCGCCACGCAGGATGGTGGTGGTGAAGTCGCGGACCATGGTGCGCTCGCCGAAGGCGAACGAAATGTCCTTGACGTCGATGACCTTCTTGCCGGAGCTGACGCCCTGCGCGGCTTCCATCTTGACGTTGCCACTGAGATCGCGGCGCTGCGAACGCTCGGTACGCATCGCCTTCAGGCGGCGCACGCGGCCTTCATCGCGGGTACGACGCGCCTTGATGCCCTGGCGGATCCACACTTCTTCCTGCGCCAGCAGCTTGTCAAAGCGCGCGTTTTCCTGCGCCTGCGCGTTGAGGCGTTCCTCACGGCGGCGCTCGTAGTTGGCCCAGTCGCCCGGCCAGCTGGTGACCTGGCCGCGATCGATCTCGACGATGCGGGTGGCCAGTGCGCGCAGGAAGCGACGGTCATGGGTGACGAACACCACGCTGCCGCTCCAGCCCTTCAGGAACGCTTCGAGCCAATCGATGGCTTCGATGTCCAGATGGTTGGTCGGTTCGTCCAGCAGCAGCACATCCGGGCTGGAGACCAGTGCACGGGCGAGCAGCACGCGGCGCTTCATGCCGCCGGACAGGCGGCCGAACTCGGCCTCGCCGTCCAGGTCGAGCTTGGTCAGGGTTTCGCTGACGCGCTGGTCCAGGCCCCAGCCGTTGGCGGCATCGATCTTGGCCTGCACGTTGCCGAGGGCTTCGCCATCGAACACCTCGGCATGGCTGAGGTGGTGGAATTCGGCCAGCCACTGGCCCAGCTCGCCCAGGCCATCGGCGACGACGTCGAACACCGAGCCGGCGGCGCCATGAGGCACCTCCTGCTCCAGGCGTGTGACGCGCACGCCCTGCTGCACGCGGACTTCGCCGTCATCGGGCTTGTGGTCGCCGGACAGCAGCTTGAGCAGGGTGGATTTGCCGGCGCCGTTGCGGCCGATCAGGGCGATGCGTTCGCCCGGCTCGATCGACAGTTCGGCCTTTTCCAGCAACAACGGGCCGCCGACGCTGAAGTCGACGTTCTGCAGAGTAATCAGAGGCATCCGGATATTGTACGGGTTGGGGGCGTCGGCCGGGTTGCACCCGGCACCCGCAGAGGCAACGTCAACCGCCGAAGCAACAGCTGAAGCGGGTTTCCTGTGGGATGGCGGGGCGGGGGGGGGGGGGGGGGGCCCGCCCCCCCCCCCCCCCCCCCCCGGCCCCGGGCCGGCCCGCCGGCGGCGCGCCCGCCCCCCCCCCACCCCCCCCCCCCCCCCCCCCCACTTGACTAGTTCATGGTGTTGTCATTTGTTGCGGCTGGGGCGGTGGTCGAAGTTCGCTGCAAGAGCCGGAGCCGG